>CAUJFT010000436.1 GCA_963169475.1 Bacteroidota bacterium
TAAGAAGTGTTTTCTACCATCGTAATAAAATCCGTGATGGCGGGACTATACACCGCTCCTCCTGCACAAGGTCCCATAATCGCCGAAATTTGGGGGATAACCCCGGAAGCTCTGACATTACGATAAAAAATATCCGCATATCCTCCCAGAGAGACCACCCCTTCTTGTATCCTTGCCCCACCAGAGTCGTTCAGTCCTATAACCGGAGCTCCGTTTTTCATCGCTAAATCCATGATTTTACAGATTTTTTCGGCAAAAGTTTCCGATAGAGAACCCCCAAATACAGTAAAGTCTTGGCTAAATACATAGACTAACCGTCCGTTTATTTTCCCATAACCCGTAACTACCCCGTCTCCAAGATACTTTTCCTTCTCTAAGCCAAACTCCGAAGAACGATGCGTTACAAATCGTCCGATTTCTTCAAAACTCCCATCATCTATCAGTAGCTGTATCCGCTCCCTTGCCGTAAGTTTCCCTTTTTTATGTTGCGCCTGAATTCTGTCTAATCCTCCACCAAGAAGGGCTTCCTCATTTTTTCTGTCTAACTTTTCAAATCGTGATTCCATCGGTTTTTTTGTGAAATTTATAGGATATACGGTCTTAGGGCGGCAAATTTAATACAATTCCATTGACAGTTTTTCATTTTTTGGAAATTAAATTTAGTATTTACACAAATATATGACAAACTTGGAAGCGTTGTAGTGTGTCCTTAGCTCCGCCATTTGTATCAAAACTGCTTTATTGAGCCAAAACATTTTGAGGAAATTAAGGGTTTTTACAGAAAAAAAATCAATCAAATATGGAATGTCGTCAGCTAATCAAAAGGGAATATACTTTTTACATCTTACATCATGGGAAACAGCCCGCTTCGGTAAAGGTTTTTACGCAAGCACTCTCCTTAATGGAGAAAGATTTTTATCATTTATATCCTTCTTTTGAAGAGTTGGAAAAAGATATATTTTTGAGCTATATAGAAGAAGTCATCGAAAAACTCAATGATGACCCTGTTTTTCAGCAAGGGAATGCTGGTGAAAAAATCCTAGCTTTTTATTATTCTTGGTTTGAGGCTTTGCGTATGCACCGGAGTTTTATTAGCTATTTGGAAAAACAAAAGCCATTTTTAGTAAAAGCAATAGATTTTGTTCCTTTTGGAAATAAGGTGTTTAAGTTTTTGGCAAAGCAAGCAATCGCTGCGGCACCCCCTTATTTACTCCATATTCACGAAACTTTTAACGGGTTTATGAAGCCTTTGTTAAATGATGCTCCGGAAGATGAAATTGCGGCAAGATTTTGGATTTCCGGAAAGTATTCCGAAGTATTATGGGGACAAGCAATTTTGCTATACCGCTTTTGGTTAAGCGACAAAAGTCCTGACTTTGAGAAGACCGATACGATGGTAGCAAAATCTACTACGTTTATCTTGGACCTCCTTCGCCCTAACGCATGGGATACCGGCTTCGATTTGGTGAAATTTATGGTGCAGCGTAAGTAATGTCTTTTGATAGGCTTTTTTTTTAACTATATTTGTTGCTTGATTCCATGATAGGATTATGAAGTTTATCATCTGTATTTTATCAACCTTGAATATATATTTTGGAGTAAAAAACCTCCTTAACGTAATTCATGTTTTGCAAGACAGCAAATATTCTCAAGGAGCTACAGCAATATTTGCGATACTGTTTTTGGGCATGGGAGGCTTAGGTTTATATTTCTCATGGGTAAAAAATAATGATACACTTGCACTTTTGATAGAAATCGGTCCGTGGGTACTCGCACTCGTAATCCTACTATTTTATATGCTGACAAGCAACTACCAATAACGAGAACGGTTCTCATTTGCAAGCTAATTGTAATATCAACGTTAAAAAAATAATAAAACAATGAAAAAAAATAATGACTTAGGGCTATTAATCCTACGCTTAACCGTAGGCATATTGATGTTATTGCATGGTGTTGCAAAACTAAAAGGAGTGTCCGGTATTGAAGGAATGTTGAGTAAAAATGGATTACCCACTTTTTTGGCGTATGGAGTGTATATTACGGAAATTGTTGCGCCAACATTGATGATTATTGGATTTAGAACTCGTTTAGCCTCTGCGGCTTTTGCTTTTGGTGCATTATTTGCCATAGCCCTCGCGCATTTTGACGATATATTTTCATTGAATAAAAATGGAGGTTGGGCAATTGAATTATTAGGTCTATTCCTATTTGGCTCTATCGTCTTGTTCTTTACCGGGGGCGGAAAATTGTCCGTTTCTACCCTAAATAAATGGGACTAAGAGAAACAAAGCATCAAAATCCATTGATACGATTTTTCTTTTTAAGCGTAAGAATAATTTCTGAATACTAATTCTTTTTGTTGTGTAAATAATTGGTTATTAGTGTATAATATTGGATTTGTTTAATCCAAAAGATTCCCTATTTCTGCCAATAGAGAATGATAAAAAATAAGCGGAGGAAAATAGCAATATGTAACAAGGCTTTTACCTCAAGAAGACAAATAGACAAATATAACTTTTTTCTTTTATAAGGGTTTGGAGAGAGGAAGCCGCTTTTTCATCAATACGCGGGCGAGTTTGTGATAAGTGTGTTTCGTTTTATTTACCAACAAATAACCGTGATAGATTCTCTTGTCGTTTTTAAATTTATCTTTTATGAGTACATATCCATGGAAATTGTCTGTATTTCTTAGCCTAATTGTTCTGTTTTTGCTTTATTCGGCGGTGCTTTATTGTAGGGAATATAAGGAAGTGCTTCCGGCAGATGTCTTGGCACAAGATGGAAAAATGATATGGCAGCAAAAAAATTGTGTGTCGTGTCATCAGCTTTATGGTTTGGGTGGGCATTTGGGACCAGACCTCACGAATGTTTATGGCAAAAAAGGAGAGCCTTACATAAAAGCTTTCTTGCAATCCGGCACTACCGTAATGCCAAACTATCATTTGACAGAAAACGAAATGCAAGCCTTAATTTCATTTCTAAAATATACCAGCAGTACCGGTATCTCTGACCCCAATAGTTTTACAAAACATAATGATGGAACCATATCACAATAATAGTTTCCCCAATTCAAAATCATTTCTGAAAGCCGGCTTAGTATTTTTGATGAGTGCCTTGTTTTTCGGCTTAGTTGCGGCTCTTCAATACGTTTTACCTGGTATCGGAAAAGAGGTTTTTTCCTTTGAAAAACTCCGTCCATTACACGTATCATCAGCAGTATTTTGGATATTAATGACCGCAATGGGTACAGTACTCACCTTCTTACAAGAAATAAAACCCTTCCCAAATACTACCCATAGGCTTGTAAAAATACAGTTTTATTTATTTGAAATTTCGTTTGTATCCATACTTGTTTCCTATTGTTTTGGGGTTTTTGGCGGGAGAGAATATTGGGAATTTCACCCTATTTTTTCTATTCCTATAGTGATAGGGTGGGGCATCTTTTTGGTCAATTTTCTTACCAACAATAAAACCCTCAAAAATCAACCCGTGTATGTATGGATGTGGACAACGGGAGTTGTATTTTTCCTATTTACCTACATAGAATCAAATTTATGGCTTATTCCCGGTATAGGCAATCGGTTAATACAAGACATGACTATACAATGGAAGTCCTATGGTTCTATGGTAGGAGCATGGAATATGCTTATTTATGGTAGCTCTATTTACTTAATGGATAAAATTGCAGGAAACCAAAAATATAGCCAATCCAATATGGCTTTTGGTTTATACTTCTTGGGCTTATTTAATCTGATGTTTAATTGGGGGCATCATATTTATACACTTCCTACTGCCTCCTATACCCATATCATTGCCTATGGCGTAAGCATGACAGAGCTTTTTATTTTGGGTCGAATAATCTATTTATGGCGAAAGTCCTTGACCTTCGACCGCAAGCATAAGCATATTCAAGCATATTGGTTTTTATATGCCGCCGATATTTGGGTGTTTATCAATCTTGGCTTAGCCATAGCCATGTCTATTCCCGCTCTGAACCTCTATATGCACGGGACACACATTATCGTAGCCCACACTATGGGCACCACTATAGGAATAAATACAATGCTGTTGCTTTCGTTTGCCTATGATGTTTTGGGAAAAAAGCAAGCAGAAATAAAGATAAGTACAAACTTCAAAACCGCATTTTTAGTTACCAATATTAGTCTATCCTTGTTCTTCATATCGTTAATCATAGCAGGAGTACTAAAATCGTATTGGCAATTTAATAATCCTGATTCGTCCTATACGCTAATGCTTAATACGCTTCGCCCATATTTTTATGTCTTTTTTGTTTCAGGATTGAGTTTAGTATTTGGATTTATGCTATTAATTATTCCATTATTTAAATCAAAATAAGTTATTTATGACAAAATTAAAAATTATTACCTCTACGACCAGAGACGGCAGGTCTGGGGGGGCAGTCGAAAAATGGATTACTGCATTTGCAAAGGAAAAATCAACTTTTGAGGTAGAGCTATTAGATTTGTCTGTAATCAATTTACCGATGATGAATGAATCCAAGCACCCGCGATTACAAGATTATAAATATGAACATACGAAGGCGTGGAGCGCGAAAATTAACGAAGCAGATGCCTTTATCATCGTTTTGGCAGAGTATAATTTCGGCTATCCGGCACCCATCAAAAACGCGTTAGACTACCTTTTTAATGAATGGGCTTACAAGCCGGTAAGTTTTGTAAGCTATGGCGGCGTGTCCGGAGGCTTACGCGCAACCCAAATGCTCAAGCAAGTGATTACCGCATTAAGTATGATGCCGATACCTGAACAAGTAAATATTCCATTTTTTGCAAAATTAATAGACGCAAATGGAGTATTCCAAGCCAATGAAATCATCATTAAGTCCGCAGAACACAGCCTATCTCAACTGCAAAAGTGGAGCGATGCACTCAAAGTAATGAGATATTGATTTTGAGCTACTTAGCTATAAATTTAAATCAATAAGAGAACAATAGCATGAAATACAGTAATTCCGAGCGGGTTTGCAAAAGAAAAGAGTAACAAAATCCTTTCTTATCAAGGTTGCCAATCCTATCACCCTTGTAAATCACCCTAATTTTATTACAAGTTCAACAATTTATTCAATAAAAAATCAAAATGGAAGTATATAGCAATATCATAGAAGCATTAGATGGCTTGCAAAAACAAGGTTATGTAGAGGATTTTAACCTAAAAGAAAACTGTATTGAATGTAGAGACGGTCAATTCAAAGTGTTTCACAACGAATTTGTAATTGATAAATGGTTTCGTATCGAAGGATATGACTCCAGCGCGAACGACTCCTCCATCATCTATGCCATATCTTCAGAAAAATATGGATTAAAAGGAACGTTAATTAATGCCTACGGAGTTTATTCAAACAGTATCACAAACGAAATGTTGTCTAAACTAAAATTCGCTTAGTATGCAATCAAACGTAGGACTTATTTTAGAAGAAAGGGCGGCAGATATTGGTAACTTTATGGTAGGCAGGCTGTTACCATTTCGACAAAAAAGGGCAGTTGGTCCTTTCGTTTTCATTGACCACATGGGGCCAGCTTGTTTGAAAGAACATCAGAACCTAGACGTGCCTCCTCATCCGCACATTGGGCTTTCCACCCTTACTTACCTATTAGAAGGAGCAATCTTCCATAGGGATAGTCTGGGAAATGCCATAGAAATCAAGCCCGGAGAAGTAAATTGGATGACCGCAGGAAAAGGAATCGTACATTCTGAAAGAACGCCGGAAAATTTGAGAGCATCGGATAAATATTTACACGGATTTCAGATTTGGATTGGATTGCCCAGAGCATTAGAGCAAACAGAACCTTCATTTTTGCATATTAACAAGGACGATATTCCTACTTGGAAAGAAAATGAGGTTCATTTTAAACTGATTGCAGGAGAAATAAAAGACAAAAAATCCCCTGTCCCTATACATAGCCCCCTTTATTTTATCGAAATAAAAACCCAAACTGCCCAGAAGATAAATATAGGAAACAAGCTATTTGGAGAAGTGGGAATGTATGTTTTGGACGGAACCGTAAAAATTGAAGGAAATGACTACGGAAGCAAACAATTGCTCATCGCAAAAAATGCTTCTTTGTGTGAATTTCAAACCAATGGCGAAACCACCCTTTATCTTTTTGGGGGTGAACCCTTTGAGGAAGAAAGGTTTATGTATTGGAACTTTGTCAATTCCGACAAAAATATCTTAGAACAAGCCAAAAAAAACTGGAAAAATCAAAACATGGAAGCCTTCCCCAAAATACCTAATGATGATGAGGAATATGTACCACTTCCGTAGCAATAAATACTCAAAAAAGTAATGATAACCTTTAAACACGAACAAAATAAACAAGGAGGAAAACTCATCATTTTAGAAAATGATATTCCCGCAGGAGAAATGTCCTATATTTGGGCAGGTGAAAACAAGTTTATTATTGACCACACAGAGACTTACGAAGCATTTGGAGGAAAAGGATACGCAAAACTATTGGTATTAAAAGGCGTTGAGTATGCAAAAGAAAAAGGCGTTAAAATTATACCCTTGTGTCCCTATGCTAAGAAAGTGATGGAAAAAGATGAAAGTCTGCACCAGATGATATTTTAACTCCCAGAACCAACAAATAAATATATACGCTAAAATATAATTATTGAAAAGTATAAATTATTAAAAGAGAATAATTATCTTTGCAGAGAAATTATTGTTTAAGAATTAAAGTATATGATTTCTATTCACAAAGCGTTAAAGGAAAAGGGATTAAAAGTAACTCCCCAACGAGTAGCTATTTACAAGGCGGTTGTGGATTGTAAAAATCATCCTACGGTAGAGAATATTATTGACACAATCAAAATGGAGTATCCTAGTATTTCCGTAGGTACTGTCTATAAAGTGCTTAATGTGCTTGTGAGCAATGACCTTTTGAGGAAGGTAGAAAGTGAAAAAGAAGTGATGCGCTATGATGCTGTACTAGAACATCATCATCACTTATTTTGTATGGATACCGACAGAATCGAGGACTATGAAGATAAGGAGTTAGACATCTTAGTAGCAGCATATTTTAAAAAGAAAGAAATAAAAAATTTCAAAATAGAAAATTTTAAACTTCATATCACTGGTAAATTTATAAAATAGTATTATGGAAAATTCAACAAACGGAAAATGCCCGTTTCATCACGGCGCAAACACGCAAACAAGCATAACGGCTATGAAGTGGTGGCCGAAAGCACTAAACCTCGATATCTTGCATCAGCATGATACCAAAACCAATCCTAATGGTGAGGATTTCAGTTACAGAGAAGCGTTCGCTACATTGGACTTAGAAGCCCTAAAGGCAGATTTGAGAAAGCTAATGACCGAAAGCCAAGATTGGTGGCCCGCAGACTACGGAAGTTACGCAGGTATGTTTGCGCGAACGGCATGGCATTTGGCAGGAACTTACAGAAAAGCAGACGGGCGAGGAGGGGCTAATACAGGAAACCAACGGTTTGCTCCCCTAAATTCTTGGCCCGATAATGTGAATACAGACAAAGGGCGGAGGTTACTTTGGCCAATAAAGAAAAAATATGGAAACAAAATCTCTTGGGGAGACCTTATCGTACTTGCCGGAACCATTGCCTACGAAGTAGCAGGATTAAAGACCTTCGGCTTTGGAGGAGGAAGACAAGAAATCTGGCACCCCGAGAAGGACATCTATTGGGGGTCTGAAAGGGAATGGTTAGCCCCTACGGGAAGCGAAGGAACTAGGTATTCGGGGGACAGAGAATTAGAAAACCCCTTGGCGGCGGTAATGATGGGACTTATTTACGTAAATCCTGAAGGCGTTGATGGAAAACCCGACCCATTAAAAACTGCCAAAGATATGAGAGAAACTTTCTACAGAATGGCAATGAATGATGAAGAAACCGTAGCACTTACTGCCGGTGGACATACATTGGGAAAGGCACATGGAAATGGAAAAGCAGAATTATTGGGCGGTTCGCCAGAAGTAGCAGAGATTCAAAACCAAGGATTGGGCTGGTTTAATCCCGAAGGTACAGGTAACCAAGAAAATTCAATGGCAAGCGGGGTAGAAGGTGCATGGACAAGTAACCCGACAAAATGGGATAATGGATTCTTTGATTATTTGTTGAATTATAATTGGGAGCTGACGAAAAGCCCCGCAGGCGCATGGCAGTACGAACCCACTGATATGCCCGAAGATAAAAAACCAACAGATGCTTTTAACTCCAATATACGCAAAAATCCGGTAATGACAGATGCGGACATGGCTTTAAAGGCAGACCCAGAATACAGAAAGATTTCAGAAAAATTTTATAATGACTTCGACTATTTTTCAGAAGTATTTGCCAAAGCGTGGTTCAAACTTACCCACAGAGACTTAGGACCGCGGTCCCGTTATTTAGGAGCAGATGTCCCCACAGAAGACCTTATTTGGCAAGACCCTATTCCTACCGTAGATTATACTCTGTCCGAGTCTGAAATAGAAGAACTTAAATCTAAAATCCTAAATTCCGGATTGAGCAGAACAGAACTGATTAATACTGCTTGGGACTCCGCAAGAACTTTCCGCGGTTCTGATTTTAGAGGAGGGGCGAATGGAGCAAGAATCTGCTTAGAGCCTATGAAAAATTGGGAAGGAAATGAGCCGGAAAGATTGCAGAGGGTACTAAATAAACTAACAGAAATTCAAAATGGACTAACCAAGAAAGTAAGTATTGCAGATTTGATAGTTTTAGGCGGAAGTGCCGCAGTAGAGCAAGCCGTTAAAGAAGCCGGTTTCGCTTTGAATGTTCCCTTTACTGCCGGTAGGGGAGATGCCTCTCAAGAGCAAACCGATATAGATTCTTTCTCTGACTTGGAGCCAATCCACGATGGTTATAGAAACTACCTGAAAAAAAACTATGCAGTTTCCGCCGAAGAATTGCTATTAGATAGAACACAACTTATGGGGCTTACCGCTCCCGAAATGGTAGCTCTTATAGGAGGAATGAGAGTATTGGGGACTAACTTTGGTGGAAGTAAGCAAGGAGTCTTTACCGAAAGAGAAGGAGTTTTGTCTAATGACTTCTTCGTAAATCTTACCGACATGAAATTCCAATGGATGCCCGTTTCAGAGAACCTCTATAATATTGTAGATAGAGACTCTGGTGAAACGAAATATACTGCCAGCCGTGTAGATTTAGTTTTGGGTTCAAACTCTATCCTAAGAGCCTATGCCGAAGTCTATGCACAAGACGATAATAAAGAAAAATTTGCAAAGGATTTTATTAAGGCTTGGGTTAAGGTAATGGATGCCGATAGATACGACTTAAAAAAGTAAATATAAGCCGAGAATAATCTTGTATAAAAAGAAAGCTCCTCACAAGGGGCTTTCTTTCGATTAAACTACTTAGCAATGGGTTTACCATCAATAAATATGGGTGGGTAAAAAACGAATACAATATTTATTGATTATTAATTATTTAATTTTATTACTCACTATTTATTTTTTACTATTCGCTACTTATTGGAAATAATTTGTAAATTGACCATCATTTGTTTATATAGCTTTTGTGCGGTTAATCCAATGAAATGAAATTGAAATATAAAATGTCTAAAATTTGTTCGTACCTTTGTATCTCTTTTTGGAAGGGTCGGTCGTTTAGATTTGCCCGGAAAGGGAGGAAAACCCGTAAGTTTTCAATTCTTTTAAATTATCATGACAAAAAAACAATCTCTACTTTTCTCATTGCTCAATCAGAGAATCCTAATTTTGGACGGAGCAATGGGTACCATGATTCAGCAGTACAAACTTCAAGAAGAAGATTTCAGAGGAGAACGATTCAAAACTCACCCCTCCCCCCTCAAAGGAAACAATGACCTTCTTTCTATCACCCGTCCCGACGTTATTAAGGCAATTCATAGGGAATACCTTGAAGCCGGCGCAGATATTATTGAAACCAATACTTTTAG
>CAUJFT010000437.1 GCA_963169475.1 Bacteroidota bacterium
TACGGAACCCGCAAAAGACAGGAGAGATTTATGGTAAGAAATGCTTATCATCTTCGACAACTCATGGCAAGTGGGAATGTGCTTTTTGGGGATACTGTATCGGCTTACATCAACAAAGTAGCCAATATTATCCTCAAAAACGACCCCATACTCCGAAAAGAGTTACGATTTTACGCAACCCGTTCCCGACACATCAACGCTTTTTCTGCTCCCAACGGAATTATTTTTGTCAATATCGGTCTCATTGCAAATCTTGAAAATGAAGCACAACTTGCCTTTATCCTTTGCCATGAAATTAGTCATTATACTTCAAAACACCCCCAAAAAAAGTACTTAGAAAGCCAATATAAAGAAAAAAAACACCACTCCGGCGAAAGACTATTGAGCGAACAGCACTATACTCCCGCACTCGAATTTGAAGCAGATTCCTTAGGATTAGAACGTTACCTTAATAGCCCCTATGCCTCCTCAGAAGCAGCTACCGCTTGTAAAATCATAAAAGAATATGCCAAAACGGCTACTGTAAAGCCTGAATTTTATACCACTATTTCTCCCTTTTATCCCGACACTACAAAAATTGGTTATGAATTTCTGCACTCAGAATCCCGATTAAACCCAGAGGAAATCATTTCCAGAAAAAGAAAGAACAAATTACTCCGCCAGATTAATAATAGAGGTAAAAAAGGGGAACTCTGTATTATTCCTGATGAGGCTTTTGATTTTATTCAAAAAACTTGTAGGTATGAGTCTTGTATGTACGCTATTGAAGACCAATCCTATGAAACTGCAATTTATTCCGCTACATTTTGGCAATCCTATTACCAAACTACCGATTTATTTCTCGAAAAAATAAAAACCTTTGGGTGGTATGGGCTTGCTAAATACGGGAATGCCGGTAAAATATGGGAAATCCATGACGATTACCAAGAACACCTATCCGGTTACGGCTCTTTTTGTTATGTAACCGAACAGTTAATCGGGTTTCCACTACATCGGCTCGCACTCAAAAATGCCATGTATATACACAAAATAAAACCATCAGACCCTCTTCTTACCAAGGTAGAAGAAGAACTATGGAAAGAAACCGGAAAATATTATATTAGTTCTATAGACATTGAGGGTGAAATTATCATGAAATATGGTATCTCTTTCGACTCTTTGCTATCTCCACACGAATCTACCTTGCCGCTTACTCAAATTCGTTTCCTTATAATGGAAGGATTTAACAATAAGATGCTTCTGTCCCAAAAAATAACCGATAAAAGAATAGAAAAAAAGTATCAACAAAGACTACTTAACAAAGGATTTAATCTTGGGATTGATACAATTGTAGTGATTGAGCCGATTTATCAACGAATTGAACCCGAAGACTTGGATAATAGCTTCGTGATTTCAACCATCATGCAAAACGGATTAGTACAAAGAATCGAGGAATACTCCGCCCGGCTGAATCTTAAATCATTTTTGTTATATTCTGCCCAATTACGCGCTTCCCAGATTAACTATTTCAGGAGATTAAGCCTATTAAATCAATGGTTTCGCGAAAAAAATAATACCAAAGATATTGGGATTATTACTTTCCGGCAAGAAGAACTACAAAAGATATTGCGCCACTACGGAACGCCCTACTTTGTATGGATGGGAGGCGTTCATCTTCTAAAACAGCCCTCAGCAGGTGGCTTTTCTCTTCAAGACGTTATCGAACTACCCCTAAATCCAACTTCAAAATATGAAACGCTTTACTATACGATTGTTTATGACCTTAGTAAAGAAGAATACCTCATTATTTACCCCAAATATGTCAAAACTACCGATAGGGCTGATGTTTTTCATTCTATTATCTATGATATGCTCTTTCAAATCCGAAAAAAATAATGCAATACGATATTTTATCGTTGTTCACCCATAATAGCTCTTTCTATGAGCAGGTTCTGTAGCGTATAAAGGGTGCTTAAACCTATTCAGTAATATCAGAACCGTAAAAAACAGCAAAAAATTTAGGATAACTATCCAATAAGAAAATAAGTTGTAAAAAAACAAAAAATTTAGAAACCATTATTTGGGAATTTACGTTACAAGTCTTATATTTGCACAAACTTTCAGAAATTATTGAAACTTATGACAAAAGCAGAATTTCATGGAGTGCTATCCCAAAACTATAAATCGCTTAAGCCCGCCGCTTTGCGCTTGACTCATAGTGCCGATGAGGCGAATGACCTGATTCAGGAAACCTTGCTTAAAGCCCTGAAAAATCAGGAAAAGTTTAATGACGGGACCAATATCAAAGCATGGTTGTACACGATTATGAGGAACACCTTTATCACTCATTATCATAGAATTATAAAACGTACCACTCATATTGATACTTCCGATGATTTTAATGTAATTGCTACTAATCGTACTCAATCAGAGTATAATCGTGGAGAGCAAGGCGTGCTTGCGGAGGAAATTCAAAAAGAAATTGACTCGCTCCCCGAAATGTATCAATACCCTTTTATGCAATATTTTGTGGGTTTTAAGTATCAGGAGATTGCAGAAGATATGGATATTCCGCTTGGTACTGTAAAAAACAGGATTCATGTCGCCCGAAAAATGCTGAAAGAGCGGTTAGATTACCTGAACATGAACTAATCAAATTTTGTCTAAAAAATAACCTTTCTTGCTTTGGAAAAAGCAAAAGTGCTTCTCGTTGCCGCCACTTTGCCGGAAATCCTTCCGACCATTTTGTTTTTTAATCTTACTCCTACTGCTACTCCTAACCACTACTCAAATGGGAGTATAGCCGCCCTCATTACAGGCATCGGTATGGTTAATACCGCCTTTTATCTTGGGAAATTCATCTCTCATACCACCCCCAAAATAGCCATTAATGCTGGAATTGCGGGTAGCTTTACGCCAAGTTTTCCCATAGGAACAGTAGTTGAGATTTATGAAGACACTTTTTCCGAACTCGGAGCCGAAGACCCCGAAGATTTTTTGAACATGAAAGAAATGGGATTTCCGCTTCTCCAAAAAAATGAACAAACCTATTACAACACCTTTCAAAACCCTAACCCTCCCCGTACTTCAAACCCTCTCGCCACCGCAATCACTGTCAATACCGTTCACGGAGCAGAAGTATCTATACAAATCGTCCAAAAAAGATGGGGTAAACAAGTGGAAACCATGGAAGGGGCTGCCTTCTTTCAGGCGATGATAGCCGAAGAGATTCCTTTTGTTGCTCTCCGCGCTATTTCTAATTTTGTAGAACCCCGAAACCGTACAAACTGGAAGATACAAGAAGCGGTTATAAACCTAAATAAGGCACTGATTGAATGTATAGAATCTCAAATCAATGCTAATAACTATGGCGAATAAATTATGCTTTTTAAAAATCATATTGTAATTGAGCTTGCAAGCGTACTTGCAGGTCCTTCTGTCGGAATGTTTTTTGCCGAGCTCGGAGCTACCGTCATCAAAATAGAAAATTTACCTCAAAATGGAGATGTAACCCGTACATGGAGATTAAAGTCAGAGTCTACAGAAGCAGTATCGGCTTATTTTTCGGCAGCAAATTGGGGAAAGAAATCTATAGCAATAGATTTAAAACAAAAGGAGGGACAAGAAATTGTATATAATCTTTTGCCCAAAGCAGATTTTGTAATTAGTTCTTTTTTGCCGGGAGCAGCCGCCAAAATCGGAATGAATGCAGAAGTACTCCTGCAAATTAACCCTCGCCTGATTTGTGGAGAAATCAATGGATACGGAGAGGAGGTACAAAGGGCTGCCTTTGATGCCATTATTCAAGCTGAAGCAGGATTTACTTATATGAACGGAGAGGAAAAAAGTATCTTTAAGATGCCGGTAGCCATGATGGATTTACTAGCGGCACATCAGTTAAAAGAAGCAATGTTATTGGCTTATATTGAACGAATACAGACGGGAAAGGGAAAAAGAGTAAGTGCCTCTCTGATTGAATCCGGTATTGCTTCCCTTGCAAATCAGGCTACAAATTGGCTCGTAGCCGGACACGTTCCTACTCCTATCGGGTCAGAACACCCCAATATTGTTCCATACGGCACAATATTCTACACCTCTGACGAAAAAGCCATCGTTCTGGCAATCGGAAACGATACTCAATTTTCGGATTTATGCGATATATTGTCGCTTGAGGTACCGGAGCCTTTCCGAACCAATTCGCTACGGGTACAACATAGAGAAGGAGTAACCCAAATGCTAAAAACTGCTATTAGGAACTTCACAAGAGAGGTGCTTCTACGCCGGTTAATTGGGGCTAAAATTCCGGCAGGTGCGGTAAATTCGCTTCCGGAAGTATTTGAGGGAGAATACGCCCAAAATATTCTTTTAGAAAAGGAGGGGAAAAAAGGAGTGCGAACTTTTATTGCTCCTCAATATCAAGGAAGTACGCTTTCTATCCCTCCGAAATTAAATGCCCATCAATCTGAAATTTGTGCGATGGCAGGTATTTCTACTAAGGAACAAGCAGACTTATTGAGAAAAGGGGTATTACTCAACGGAGGATAATCTCTTCATTCTATTAATGCCTTTTTTATTTCTTGTAATTTCAACAAGGCTTCTACAGGAGTCATTCTGTCAATATCAACGCCAGAAAGTATTTGCCGTATTTTGAGCGTATCTGCATCTTTGAGTTCAAACATATTAAGCTGAATCGTTTGTTTTCCGGAGAACTTGATAGATTTTGCATTTTTTTTATCTTCTATCTTATACTGCTCAAAGTGTACCAAAAGTTGTTTTGCCCTTTGGGTGAGGGAGATGGGCATTCCTGCCATTTCTGCTACATGAATCCCAAAGCTATGTTCACTCCCTCCCGCCTTGAGCTTTCGGAGAAAAATAACTTTTCCGCTATGTTCTTTTACTGAAACATGGAAATTTTTTACCCTTTCCAACCTACCTTCGAGTTCATTTAGTTCGTGATAATGGGTTGCGAATAAAGTTTTGGCACTACAAGCTGCTGTTTCATGTAGATATTCTACTAATGCCCAAGCAATAGATACTCCGTCATAGGTGCTTGTCCCTCTCCCTACTTCATCTAAAAGAATCAAGGACTTAGGGGTTGCGTTATTCACAATTTGGGCGGTCTCATTCATTTCTACCATAAAGGTGGACTCTCCTCCAGAAAGATTATCAGAAGCCCCCACTCTGGTAAAAATTTTATCTACAATCCCTATGGAGGCTCTGGCTGCGGGTACAAAAGAACCCATTTGCGCCATCAGTACTATTAAGGCGGTTTGCCTTAGTAAAGCCGATTTTCCCGCCATATTAGGTCCTGTGATGATAATTATCTGCTGGTTCTCATTATTGAGGTAAACATCATTAGGGATATAAGGACTATCTGCGGGCAAGCGGGTTTCAATGACGGGGTGTCTGCCTTCTTTTATATCAATCGTTCCAGAATCGTTTACTTCGGGCTTGGAATACTGATGTTTGCGGGCAGTGATGGCAAAGCTCATGAGTATATCGGTCTCTCCGATTAGTCGTGCATTTTGCTGAATAGTACTTACATATAATTGGAGTTTTTGTAGGAACTCTGCATATAAAGCGGTTTCAATCGTAAGAATTTTTTCCTCTGCATTAAGGATTTTTTCTTCGTAGATTTTAAGCTCTTCGGTAATATATCTTTCTGCATTGGTAAGGGTTTGCTTACGAATCCAATCCGAAGGAACTCTATTTTTATGTACATTCGTAACTTCAAGGTAATATCCAAATACTTTATTATAATGTACTTTCAAGGAGGGAATCCCCGTCCGGTTCATTTCTCTTTGTTGGAGCTGAAGAAGGTAATCTTTTCCGGAATTTTGTAACTCTCGTAGCTCATCTAGTGTTTCGGAAACTCCCGTTCGGATAATTCCTCCATTTTGGATAGAGCCGGAAGTATCCTCTGCAAGATAATGGGAGAGTATCCCTACAATATCGGTTACATCTGCAAAGTTACCGGACTTTTGGGCAAGTATGGGGGAGTCAAATGAGGAAAATAAGTGTTGAATGGGGGGTATCAGGGCAAGGGAGCTTCGGAGAAGCATGGCTTCTCTGGGAATTAACCTTTGGGTAGCGATTTTGGAAGCCAATCGCTCCAAGTCCCCTAGTTTTTTCATGTATTCACACAACTTATCAAAGGGGGCAGTATGGGTAAGGAAACTTTCAACCACCGCCAATCGCTCCTGAATACATGCGACATCTTTTAAGGGGAAACAAATCGCCTGCCGGAGTGATCTCGCTCCCATAGGGGTATGTGTATAATCCAAAATATCTGCAAGGGTTACCCCTTCGGGGTGTAAAGCGTGTACAAGCTCTAAGTTTCTTACCGTAAACGGGTCTAACCACACATATTCGGAGTCGTTAAATAGATAAATCCCCGAAATATGACTAAGATTTTTTTGTTGGTTTTCTTCTAAATAATGAATAATAGCACCGGCAGCGATAACGCCATTGATTTCCTCTTCTACTCCAAATCCTTTGAGAGAATAGGTATTAAAAACCGAAAGTAATTTTCCGCGTGTATAATCCGTTTGATAAATCCAATCTTCCTGCCTTGTAACAAAATACTTATCTCCAAAATGTTCGTGGAAGGTTTTCAGGTCTTTTTTGGCAACCAAAATTTCGGAAGGAAAAAAGTTATGGAGGATTTTTTCTGTATATTTTATATTTCCTGAAAGGCAAAAGAAATCTCCTGTAGATATTTCTATCATAGCAATTCCTACTTCTTTACTCTGGGGACTAAAAAATAAAGAAGCAAGATAATTGCTTTTATTTACCTCCAATATTTTATCATTAAAAGTAATACCCGGAGTAACCAATTCGGTTACTCCACGTTTTACAATTCCCTTCGCCATTTTGGGGTCTTCCAATTGGTCGCATACTGCTACTCTTTTACCCGCCCTCACTAATTTGGGAAGATACGAATCTAAAGAATGATGGGGAAAACCGGCAAGTTCTATCTCCGAGGCGGAGCCACTTCCTCTTTTTGTCAGAACAATTCCTAATATTTTGGAAACAACAATCGCATCTTCTCCAAAGGTTTCATAAAAATCTCCTACCCGAAACAAGAGTATAGCACCGGGATACTTTGTCTTAATCGCGGTATACTGCTTCATCAGTGGTGTCTCGGAATGACCTGCCATATTTTATCTTAAAAAATTGTAGCGTTAACATTAGTTTTATAAAAATCGCCCCGAAATTACAAAAACTTAGGGACTTTACAGGTTAAACGATTAAAAATCCTTTAGAGTATGAGCGAGGTATTGGTCAGACTACCCTGCCATTTTTCTTCTGTTTTTAATATTTTCTTCATCTTTTACATTATTTAGAATTTGGAGTGCGAGTTTACGTGTAGTTGCCAAATTTTCTAGGGCATTTCCTGCTTTGGTCTTTTGAACATCTTCTAAAAAAGTTACGTCTAATTGCCAATGTCATCTGTTTTCGGTGCTCCAATGTTTACGAATAATGTCGTTAAATACTTGAGATTCAAGTGCTAAATTAGACAGATAAAAGCGATATTGTGTGGTGGTTTTTTCATTGATTTGCCTTTTAGAGGCTATCATTACAATGCTTTTCAGATGTGTCCAAGCAGCCAAATTGTCATATAAGTCTAAGTTGTTTTCGACATAGCAGGTTCGTGTTTCGATACGTCCGCCCACACCTGCCGGCAGGTAGGTGTAGATTATTAGCTGTTTGTTCATGTATTTTCATCATTCTATCCCTCACTTGTTCAAAAATATGCTTATGATTATTTTTCAATGATAGAATACAGTTGCTTTCTTTTCCAACGATTATATCTGCGTTCTTTTTCTCGCAGGCTATGGCATCTATCGTTACGATACTGTTGCATAAGTCGAGGCTCTCTAACAAGGCGGGTATTGCCGTTTTTTCGGTAGATTTTGCATCTATCTTCTCCTGCCCTAAAACTAAGCGGTGGTGATATAAATGTAATGCTAAAATCCAATCCCTTTTTATGAGAAAGGTGTTTTTAACATTACATTTGGACGACTACCAACTAAGCAATGCTCCGAAGCCCACGCACTAACTATACAAACCCCAGACTTCTTTTTGCCTGATTCTGCCGTCCCACAAAGCACTTTCCCATCTATGCTAATCTGATTGTATGATTGCTCAAGCTCTGATAATATTTCTCTTGACCAACGATAAAGACAGGCTGAAAACTTCTCCTTATCCATAAATTTAAACACACGATAAAAGTATCGTGCGAGGGGATACCATTCGGTAAAGCCAAAAATGTCCGCAGAAAGTCTATTTTCTGTGTACCATACATCGCTATTTCCTCGAAATCGTTCGCCCCGCAAACCACAGCACAAACCGAAATCACTAAAATGTCTATTAATTTGTGCTTTTTCCGCCGCTCTAAGCAAAAACCCTGCACTGTCTCAAAAAATTTATCAAGCTTCATGTTGCTAAGCTAGGCTTTTTTATTAAAATCTCATAGTTTTTAATGCGTTTAACCTGAAAGTAAAGGTAAAAGCATGACTTTATGTCTGCCTATCCCTTCTATCTCAAAAAAATCACTAACTACAAAAAAACCACACTTTTCATAGAATGAAATTGCTTTTTCTCTGGCGTTGCACCAAATGTAGTTTGCACTCGCCTGATTTTTAAGATGTTCGGCACCAAAGAGAAAAATATTTTTTCCAACTCCTTTTCCCTGCCAATCCGGAAGTACACCCATCATCCTAAGTTGCCAACCTATCCCGACCCGTCCGTTTAGATTAGCGGGAAAAAAAGAAGCGGTACCGATTATTCGCCCTGCATCCTCCTCTCCGACATGAAAAACACACGGATTAGTATCTTGAGAGATAATGCAAGAAGAAAGTGGATAGCCGACGCGTAACGTCTCCCAACGGATAGGGATAGCCTCTTCTAAGGTGATAAACCGAGTCATGGAATATCAAATAAATTGATTTTGGTTTTTGTCCTTAATATCCGCTACGATTTTTTTAATAAATTGCTCATCCTCTTTTCTACAAATCAGCAAAACATCTTCTGTGTCTACAACAATAAAATCCTCCAATCCATTAATTACAACCAACTTATCTTTATTGAGTTCATGCACTACATTCTGATTAGAATTATAGGTCATGATATTTCCTTTGAGGGCATTCTCGAAATAATCTTTTTCGCTATTTTCATACACAGACCCCCATGTTCCTAAGTCGCTCCAGCCACAATCTGTAGGGATTACATAAACATTTTGGGCTTTTTCCATGATTCCGTAATCAATAGAGATATTTTGGCAGGCTTTATAAGTAGTATAAATCGCCTCGTCTTCGCCTTTTGTATAGTAAGGAATATGCCGAAATTGTTCAGCCATATCTGGGAGATATTCCTCAAAGGCTTTCAAAATAGTATGGGCAGAAAAAAGGAATATACCACTATTCCAGACAAAATCCCCGCTATCGATAAATTGCTCGGCAAGTTCTATAGAAGGTTTCTCTGTAAATAGCTTTACTTTATGATAGCCCTCTTGTCCTTTTTCTTCCTCAAACTGAATATAACCATATCCGGTATTAGGAGAGGTCGGTTTTATACCCAAAGTCATAATGATATGCTCACTGCCACAGGCTTTTAGTCCAATTTCTACTTGTTTCTTGAATCGCTTATTGTCGAGGATAAGATGGTCTGAAGCAGCTACAAGTAAAATAGCATTAGGATTCCTTTGGTAAATTTTAAAGGAAGCATACGCTACACAAGGAGCCGTATTTTTTCCAAAAGGCTCACATAATATTTGGTCGTCCGTTACTTTGTTTTTCAACTGCTCCTTTACCATATCCTTATACATGGAATTGGTTACAATAAAGATATTTTGTTTAGGAATAAAAGTAGAGAAACGGTTGAATGTCTCTTGAATTAGGGTTTTACCAGTACCCAAAATATCGTGAAACTGCTTGGGGTAATTTGTCCTACTCATGGGCCAGAAACGAGAGCCTATTCCTCCTGCCATAATAATCACATAGTAATTTTCATTTATTGCAGTATTCATATATTTTATTTTTTCGGTGTATGCTTGTTAAGGGCATGTACAATTTAAATGATATTTTTCAGTGGTTACATTTTATGACATTAAAACCCGAAGGACTTATCTAAGGTTGGGTGATTTATAAAAATACCCTGCGGCTACAAAAACCACAGGGTATTCCCGTATTTTATTGACAGAGGCTTAATTTTCGATTAGGCTTTTATATCGCTTCTCATCTACGCCAATTGCCACAACCCTGATGGGTTCTCCTTTATTAAGGTGGGGCTTCCAGCCAAATGTTACATTGGGATTCTTTTCTAATTTTTTGGCAATGTTCTCATTACAGTTTAGCGTATAGCTAATGTAAAGCATTCCATTATCGTATTCAGGCATAGTGTATCCTCTCTCAACGAGGTAGAAGTCCGCACTTCCGGTTTGAGTGCGGATAGTCGCTTCTATTGATTTTTTTAGAGAGTCTCTATTTGCATCATAAGGGATATTATTAAAAGCCATTCCCAAAGAGCCTTTGAAAAGGTAAGGGTTTATGTCTTCGTACCAATAAACGCCTTTTGCACGATCCAATTTTGTGATAGATTTTATCGCTACTTCTGAGTCTTGGAATGAAATACGGGACCAAGAAACAGGCTTGGATACTGCTTTGAAACGAGAAAATAATGCAGGGTTAAAAGAATAGGAAAGTCCATCACTTGTAAGATATCCACAATAAAGATTAATCATTACTGTCTGCTCAATGTCGCCATTCTTGTAGAGTTTTAGACTATAGTGATAATCGCATTTATCTTCATTGGTGTATTCGAGTGCCCAAGATTTTTGGACCTCCTTCATGAAAGCAATATCTTCGCAGATAAAAGTACCCATTTCCTCTTGAATAGGTAACTTTTGATAATTATGGAGAGGGACTCCTACCATAGCCCAAGTACCGTCGTCAAAGTTAATATCTTTAAAAATAGGCTCCGCTTTTACAACAGCAAAAAAGGAAATAACCAAAGTTAGAGTGAAAATTATACGTTTCATAATCCTCCTTATGTTAAAAAATGAAAAAATTTTTTATGGGACTGATAAGTTACAAGCAAATTTAGTGCGAAATATTCATGATACAAAAAATATATTTACACATTTTTTTATTTATAGCTGATTTTCAATTATTTATGATAAAATATTTTTATCTGACAAAAAATACAATGTTATAAGCGAGTGTTGTTCTTCGGAAGATAGCAGTTCGAGGTGTATAAATATTTTGAAAAATTGAATATTTTTGAAGATATAGATTATAGCTTACTTGTCCTTTTAGCAAAATCGCATACAAAAAGACATACTATTTTTTGGCAAATCTCTGGGTATAAGTTTTTTTGTTGGATTCAACTATCATAAAGTAAAGCCCAGCGGGAAACTCCTGAATATTTATGTTAGTTTCTCCGGAAGAAACAGAGAAATGCCTAATTATTTTACCGGTATAGTCAGTAATTGTTAATAATCCAGGGGCTGCGGTTTTAATATTTAATTCGTTTTCTACTGGGTTCGGAGTAAAGCTCAATAAAGGGTTAGTTTTTTCCTCTAAGGAAGTAGTCGGATTTGAATATTGGCTAAAAAAACGCCAGATTTCCTTACTTGCATTAAAATCCATACAAGTTACTCCAACAGTAATGGAGGCACCCGGCCATGTATGCCCACCGTTTATAATTCTGTAGAACTCAACCGTAGCATCGTTTACCCCGCCAGAATAAAGAGAGTGTTCTGCAGTAGCACCGTCAAGGATATTTGTATTGGGGACGTTTGTTACCGATGGCACCGGGTTACATTGATTGATATTCACCCAGTATTCGACCACGTCTTCTACGGGTAAAAACAGCGTATTTCCAGCGTATGGTACAGTCGGGTCCGCCGTCCCATGAACCTGCATTACCGGAATAGGAACTTGTGGGGCGCAGTCCCCAAAAGTTTGGTGCGTCATAGAGCCGGTTACGGAGGCAATCGCAGCTATCCTCCCTGATTCACAAGCAAGCTGATAGCTCATAAATCCTCCATTAGACATCCCTGTACTATATATTCTGTTTTGATTAATGTTGTAATTATCTGATATACTATCAATCAATGCCAGCAAAAAACCGGTATCATCTATAGAAGATGGGAAAAATCCAACATTCCAGAAGGTATTACCCGAAGCATCAGTAGTGCCTTGAGGATATACAATAAGAAACCCTGCGGTATCCGCTATAGGGTTCATGTTGCTGTACAGTTCTTGTTGCCAATTAGAAGATGTATAGCCATGTAAATTCAACACAAGAGGGGAAGCCGTTTGGGGATTATAAGAAGCCGGAACATATAGGCTATATTGGCGAGTTAGCCCGCCAAATTGTATGGAGCCATTAATACTCTGCCCATTGAGGCAAACAATAGTATAAAAAAGCAAATAGATAAGGTAATATATCTTCTTCATAATCAAAATTATTGGTATAAGATATACGTATAAATCTCTTTTTTTGTTTAAATGATTGTTAAAATAAACCTATCGTATTCAGAAAAAATAATGCTTTTAATAAATGTCGCGGCTTATTTTTTTTTTCTGTCATTAATATCCTTTCTTTCGATGGTTTTTAATGGATTCGCCCTATCCATTATTTTTTTCTATCCAAAGTCTAAAAAGCCTTACCCTTTAAATTTAGTTGTGGCATTACGCTTGAATGACCACCTATTTTTTCTATATTTGCCCCTTGTTTAAGGTTATCAGAAAATATGCGTGCAATTAAAAAATTGTTTTTTGTTCTGATTGTATTAGTTGCTCCCTATTGGGGCTATCTCCAATACATTCAGTATATTCGTTTCAAAGCCCCGTCCGATTATGATTATAAGGTGAATGAAGGGATTGATAAGAATTATCATAACCCGGAGACTGTAAAACAATTTTACCAAGCGGTTTATGAAGTGGGTAATATCGCCCGCAATTGTTGGTATGAAAATCAGATTGATGTCAGGATGTTTGACGGGGGTGATAGTCGGTACGCTTTGAGTATTGCCAAGTACCATCAGGCAAAAGCCTCCGCAGCCTTTCTTGAACAGAAATTGCTTAACTCCGCAGCATTTAAGAAAGCTGGCTTTGGGAGTGAAGATATTCGTTATGCAGAAGAATTAGGAGCAACCTTAGATCAATATCCACTCGCTATTGCAAAGCATAAAGCACAGAAATGGACAAATGGGGTACTCCAATCTGGAGATAATAATGCGGAGGTGCTTTTTATACAAAAAATACTCGCCGGATTTGGAAAAGAACTTCCCACAGACGGATTTTATGAGAATATTACGAAAGCAAAAGTAGCAGAATTT
>CAUJFT010000438.1 GCA_963169475.1 Bacteroidota bacterium
TAATTAAAAATAATATTATATACTAATTTCATGCGAGTACTTATGAAAAAAATATTTATACTGCTAATTTTTGCAGTGGCTATTGTAGCTTGTAGTAAGGTGCCAATTACGGGTAGAAAACAAACTCATTTACTCCCCGAATCGGAGTTAATGTCCATGAGCTTGACTCAATACCAACAGTTTTTGAAAGACAATAGGCTAAGCACTAATCAAACCCAAGTGCAATTAGTAAAAAATGTAGGAGAAAAGATACGAAAGGCGGCAGATACCTATTATTCAAAAATAGGAAAAAGTAAAGAATTGGCGGGATATAAGTGGGAGTTTAATCTTGTAGAATCCCAAGAAGTAAATGCGTGGTGTATGCCGGGTGGAAAAGTAGTGGTTTATACGGGGATTTTGCCGGTTACGAAAGATGAGGAGGGACTTGCCGTAGTAATGGGGCATGAAATTGCACACGCCTTGGCGCGCCACGGAAATGAAAGGATGTCGCAGTCGCTCTTGGCGCAAGCCGGAGGACTTGCTTTGTCTGTAGCACTTTCGAGTAAACCACAACAGACACAAGATTTATTCTTGCAAGCCTATGGAGCAGGGACTACCTTGGGCGCGCTCCTCCCTTTTAGCCGTTTACAGGAGTCTGAAGCCGACCAAATCGGACTATATTTGATGGCAATAGCGGGCTACAATCCAGAAGCTGCGGGTCCCTTTTGGCAACGCATGGAAAAAACGTCTGGAGGGGGAAAAATGCCTGCCTTTTTAAGCACCCACCCCAACCCCTCTAAGCGAGCAGAGAACCTTGTGGCATTAGCCCCCAAAGCCAAAGCCTTTGCACAAAAATATAAATAAAATCACTAAACACGGTTGGTAAAATATTAACACTGTTATCAGCACTACATTATGTCGCGCTTAAAATAAATGACAGATTCCTTTCTCTATACTCTCGCCACAGATTTAAAAGCGCGTTTCGGGGAAAAAATTTCCGAAGTATGTATTATTTTCCCCACGCGAAGGGCAAAGTTATTTTTTCGTCAATGTTTATTTCAGGTTTACCAAAAAAGCCTTTGGTTACCTGAAATCTACTCCATAGAAGACTGGGTCTGCGAAATGAATGGAGGCGTTTTTCCGGAAGCCCTTGAGTTAATTGTCCTCCTTCATGGGGTTTATCTTCAAGAAATGCGTAAAATCAATCCTCATTTTCACGAGAAATTAGAGGATTTTTATACTTGGGGAGAGATTTTATTGAGAGATTTTGAGGAGGTAGATAAGTATTTGGTCGATGCAAAACAGTTGTATAGTAACCTTAAAGACCTCAAAGACATCGAGGCAGCTATCGGGCTACCGGAGGAGATTCAGCTTTCTGTTCAGAAGTTTCTGCGGTCTATCAACCGCGAAAACTATACCCGCATACAAAAATCGTTTCTTGATTTGTGGGAAGTGCTTTATCCTGTTTATTTATCTTTCCGCGAAAAACTATTCCGAATAGAGCGGTTTTATCCGGGAATGGCTTATAGAAATGTAGCAGAAAAAATAAAATTAGGGGTGTTGGAGCTTAAGCATGAGCATATTGTTTTTGCAGGGCTTAACCTTCTCTCGCGCTCCGAAGAAGTAATCCTTGACACATTGCTTAAATCGGGCAAAGCCTCTGTTTACTGGGATATTTTGGTGATGGGAAACAAAACCCCGCGTCCGTCTCTGCTAAAATTGCCGTATTCGTTTATCAGAACTTATCACAGAAAATGGCGGGATAACCATAGTTTTTTGATTAAGACCGAGCTTGCTTCTATGGAGAAAAAAATCAACATAATTGGAGTACCTCAACAAGTGGGGCAGGCGAGATTTACGGGAGAAAATCTACTCCCTCACTTAAAAAACTCACAGACAGAGCCATACAGAATAGGGGTTATTTTACCCGATGAACAGCTCCTCTTTCCGATTCTATATGCTTTACCCAAAGAAACACGCGCACTCAATATTACGATGGGGTTTCCTTTAAAAAATACGCATATCTATCAATTACTGATTGCAATTCTAAGCTTATTGAGAAGCGGAAAAAAACAAGCAAATGGAGCGGTCATTTTTTACTATAGACCCTTACTTTCTATTTTTCAGAACCCTTTCATTAAGTCTCTCATTCCTTCTCTTTCATCGGAAATTTGTTTGAGATTGGGAAAAGAAAATCTTGTATGGGCAACTGAAAATTATCTAAAAAAGAATCCGCTGCCTTTGGTGCTACAGCAGATACTCACCTTGCCCAATGATGCAAAGGAAGGCTTTGAATACATGGAAAATACACTCTCTCTTTTGCTACAAGAAGCAGAAAAAGATAACCGAAAGCTTGAAGCCGAATATCTTTTTTTCTGTTTCAGGCAGTTTCACCGGTTGCGAGACATTCTTCAAGGAGAAAATCTTTCTTTAAAAGGATTGTTGAGTCTGCTAAAAGAGGGGTTTAAGTCCATCAAAGTACCTTTTGAGGGAGAACCCTTAGAAGGAATCCAAATCATGGGACTGCTTGAAACACGGGCATTAGATTTTGATGTGCTTTTTATTATGAATGCTAATGAGGGAAGTCTTCCTTCCGAACGGGCGCAGAACTCATTTATACCCAATGAGCTAAGGAAAGGATTTCAGCTACCACGCGAACAACAGCGAACGCAAATTATCTCCTACCATTTTTACCGGCTGATTCAAAGGGCAAAACAGGTGTATATCGTTTATAATACAGAGGTTAAAAGTAATGGAAATTCTGGAGAGGCTAGCCGTTTTGTTTTGCAGTTAAGGCATCTTTTTGGGAGTGGGCAATTTTCCGGGATTCAATTATCTCAAGACAAAATAACCTTACCCGCTATAAGTTATGCCCGCCGGGCTATTGTCATTCCCAATACTGCCGAAATCCGGAAACTCATCACGGATAAGTATGGCACTACCGGAGAGGGCTTTCATACTTTGAGTGCGACCTCCTTAGGCACTTATCTAAGTTGTAGCCTGAAGTTTTACTTTAAATATATTGCCGAACTCAAAGAACCCAAAATAGTAGAGGCTTCTATTGATGAGATAAAATTAGGAGAAATGATTCACAAGGTCATGGAAATTTTGTATCACCCCTATGTAAAAGCGGTAACGGTTCCCGAAGACTTCGAAAAACTACTCCGGAAGGTCCATCAAGTAGTGAAGGAGGTATTTATTGAATTTGGGTATGACCCCGAAAACGGATTAGAAGGAAAAAATTACCTTAGTATGCAGCTAATAGAGCGGGCTTGCAAATGGTTCATAACCCATGATTTAGAGGAAGCCAAACGGAATCCCTTTGTAATTGAAATGTTAGAAAGGAAAAACCTATTTCAATATCTGCTGAATGTGCCTTTGGGAGAAGGAATTGTTCCCATTAGGTTAGACGGAAATTTTGACCGCTTAGACCGCTTCAAGAACCAGCTTCGAATAGTAGATTACAAAACGGGAACAGTAGCACTCCAATCAAAAGTTGAGATTACTAAAATATTTGAAAGGTCAAAATCCACTCCTCCTAAAGAGCTTCAAGGAATGATGTATGCTTTTTTGTTGTCCGAAAAAGAACCCTACGGCAACCATTCTTCTACGGTGGGATTTTATTCTCTAAAAAAATCGGGAAAGGCTATGCAATACATGAATAAAGGAGAGGCTATTCCTGCTAGTTTGATTCAGGACTTCAAGGAAAAACTTACTACTGTTATTCAGGAGATTTTAGTCAATGATTTTGAGCAAACGGATAAAATTGTCGTATGTAAATATTGCGAATTTAATGGCATCTGTAATCTGCAACAAGACGAGGAGGCAGAAACGTAGCGCAGGAGCTAATCCCTACGAATTGCCCATGTTCTGTTCCAGAAGGTTTTGAAAAATACTTTAAGTTCTTTTCCTCCAAAATCGGAAGGGGGAGGAACTCTAAATATATCGCCACTCTTAGTAGGCACTTTGATAGAAAAGGTAAAAGCTGGGGGTCGAGTGCTATCTGCATCTAAACTTAAAAGCCCAAAACGAAGGTCGTGAAACAATAAGGTGTCCTTCTTGTATTTTTCAAGGGTATAATATCCGTTAGAAAACCATGCAAGTTTATCAAGGACGTAGGTATTGGTTAAGGAGTCTGTTAGCTCACGATGCTTAGGAATATACTGAAACTGAATGTCCGAGGGGTCACTCAATACTGAATGAGACCCGATTCTATATCCGGACGGCTCTTCTGCTACGCAGTACCACAACATATTGAAGGGCATAGGCTGTACCGTCATTCTCTCCACACTGCTACCGCGCTCATGTAAAAGAATCTTAAACGCGGCGCGGGCAGAGGCTTGATTAACCAAGGTCATGCCTAGTAATAATGTACTAAAAACTAAACCTGCCGTATTCCACCGCTGCCTCCATGGATTTTCTCTTTTGAGAAATAATGCTATCAGCAAACAAATCCCAAAAGGAAGGGTATAAACCAAATCCACTATAAAAATACTATTTAAAGACACTCTATAATCAGAAAAGGGGTAAAAAAGCTGTGTCCCCCAATTGGTGAAGCAATCCAATAGCGGGTGGGTAAACAAAGCCCAAAAGGTGAGCTTCAGCCAATCTTTTTGTGTTCCTTGTTTTTTTCTATAAATAACGCTGAAAATTAGCCATGCAAATATAGGGGCGAATAAAACCGAAAAAGTAATGGAGTGCGTAAAACTCCGATGAAATACTAAACTGCCGAGTTCAGATAAAAACGGGTTTGCTAATACATCTAAATCAGGAATCGTTCCCATAATCCCGCCCCACAATGCCGCCTTATTCCCAGCTTTTTTGCCCATTATTGCCTCTCCAACCGCCGCTCCAAGCACAATCTGCGTAAGTGAATCCATGAATATCGTCTATATTAAAAATATAAACGCTTAACAAAATCCTATTTTTATTTGTTTCCGAATCAAAATAAATACTTACTTTTATGTCTAAATTTATTATTTTTTTTTGTTTTTTATGGATTGTTTTAGGAGGATTCGCACAGAACCCAGAGAAACATTTGGCGAATATCCGACAGCTTACTCACGGAGGAGATAATGCCGAAGCCTATTTTAGTCCAAATGGAAAATGGCTCACATGCCAGATAGCAAATCCTAAAAAAGGAATTGCTTGCGACCAGATATTTAAAATCAATATTCAAAAAGCAGCAAAAGACTCTGCCTATAAACCGATGTTGGTGAGTACAGGAGATGGAAGAACAACTTGCTCTTATTTTATGCCCGATGGAAAATCCATTTTATATGCTTCTACTCACAAAGCTCATAAGGAATGTCCACCTCCTCCTGCTCCTCGTCAAGACCGCAAATACCTCTGGGCTATTTATCCGGAATTTGACATCTTTGTTGCTGATGCTAAGGGGAAAATTATACGACAACTTACCGACACTCCCGGTTATGATGCCGAAGCTACAGTATCGCCCAAGGGAGATAAAATTGTATTTACCTCTACCCGCTCCGGCGACCTTGAACTTTATACCATGAATATTGACGGGAGCAATGTCCAGCAAATCACTAACGGGCTTGGATATGATGGGGGAGCTTTTTTCTCTCCGGACGGAACAAAACTTGTATTCCGGTCTTCTCGTCCCAATACAGTCGAAGAAATTAAAGAATATAAAGACCTTTTAGCAGAGGGATTGGTTGCTCCTACTAATATGGAAATCTACGTGTGTAATATTGACGGTAGCGACTTAAAGCAAGTAACAAACCTTGGTAAAGCTAATTGGGCACCCTTCTTTCACCCAAGCGGAAAGAAAATACTTTTTTCCTCTAACCACACCTCCCCCAAAGGCTACGATTTTCAATTATATATGGTTAACCTTGATGGAACAGGATTAGAAGTCATCACGTCTCAAAGTATCTTTAACGCCTTTCCTATGTTTTCCCCTGATGGTAAAAAATTAGTTTGGTCTTCTAATCGGAACAATCACGGAACAAGAGATACCAATATCTTTATTGCAGATTGGGTAGAGTAATTAGACTTAGGACTTACGCAAAACGAAAAATTAATAATTGATAACCAACGATTTATTGCATTTCGCATTAAATTTAAATTACTAAAAATTAATTTATTACAGAAAAGTGCGTAAGTCCTAAGACTTTTAAATCGATTTGCTTGACATTTTATCTGTCCTCTCTTTATATTGAGCAAAGGTGAAACACGCGCTACTTCGCGCTTACAAAGCCGAAAGAGAAAAGGTGTGCTCGCTTTGGTATCCTCCTCTGTCATTCTGAATCACTGTACCACATTCGTTATAAGCGTCATGCTCATAAAAGAGAATGATATTCTCGTTTGCAATTCTGGGAAGCCACTCCGCCCGCTCTTCAAGGGTAAGAAGGGGGCGCGTGTCATACACCATCACATA
>CAUJFT010000439.1 GCA_963169475.1 Bacteroidota bacterium
TGTTCTTCCTTGGGCTTGTACTTATTTATTACTATTATAACAGAAATAAGTCTCACAAATACATAGGAAAACTAACCCTAATTGCGTTTATCCTTGCCACTTTTATCGAAATATTACTAATAACAAGTAATTATTCAAGAAAAAAACGTTGTGTACTCATTCGGCAAACGACTTTGTATGAATCGCCCTCTTATGGGGACCCCTCCAAGGAAGAGACTTTTGCCTTAGGGAGTGTGCTGAATATTAATGACCGTCAGGATATTTGGTATCAAGTTTCGGCAGATAAAAAAACCTATTGGCTTCCTTTTTTCAGTATAAGAGAACTTTAAAATTTTGCAAAACCTGAAAAGTACCGTAACTTTGTCCTTTCTACTTTCGTTCAGAGATAATCAAAGACACATTCAAATCACAAAAGACAGATAGCTCTTGACTATTTTTGAATGGAGATACGGTTTTTCATTCACCGTTTACAGAATCCATATAAATGAAACTTACGTTTACGTATTCCCCGTTCTGGATTATTCCAATTGTAATCGTTGCGGCTATATTAACGTTCTTAATGTATAGAAATACTCGCAATCAATTACCCCTGATTGTGTCGGGTATTGTGCAATTACTACGATTTTCGGCTCTTACGCTATTGGGGATTCTGTTATTGGATTTATTGTTAAATTCCATGACAAAGCTTCGATTTCCTCCGATTGTGGTATTCCTCCAAGATGAGTCCGAAAGCATGTTGCTTCAAAAGGACTCCTCTTATATCCGCAAATCCTATCCGGAGCAGCTAAAAAAAGCGATGTCTGCACTACCCGAAGATGAATTTGTGATAGAGGGCTATCGTTTTGATACTCAATTAAGACCTCGACTAAACGCAGACTCCCTTTCTTACAAGGGCGGAGGGACAAATATGTCCGAAGCCATTAAGGAGGTACAAAGTATTTATCAGAACCAAAATCTCGGAGCGATTGTTGTAATTAGTGACGGGATTCTTACCGGAGGCGCAAACCCTGTTTATACTTTGGAGAACTCGCCCCAACCCGTATTTTCTGTACTAATGGGAGATACTACGCTACAAAAAGATATTAAAATCAGGGAAGTGCTTTTCAATGAATTAGCCTATCTTAACACAGATATTCCTATCAAAGTAAAAGTAGCAAATGATGGATTTGAGGCGGCACCCCTCAAAATTACACTACAACAAGGAGACAAGGTGCTGGATACCAAAGCTCTTACCCTTAGCAAAACAACTCCTCTCGGAGAGATAGACTTTATTATTCGTCCGACCCAAGTAGGGCTAACACAATTTACAGTTAGTGTTTCTCAATTGGAGGGCGAAATTACCTACCGGAACAATGTCCGTACTTTTTCTATCAATGTATTGGAAAACAGGGTTAAAGTGGCGGTTTTTGGGGGTTCTCCCCACCCTGACCTTGGCGCGCTCAATGAAGCGATGCGACACGAGGAAGGCTATGTAACCTCTGACTTTCTGCTAAAAGGTAAAGCCGATTATTATACAAGCCCGCTATCAGCAAATTTCAAAGATTTTGATTTGTTTATTCTACATAATTTCCCAAATACTCCGGCAGACGCACCAGTAGTTCAAAAAATTTTGGCAGAGGTACGGGATAGAAAAGTACCTATTATTTATTTTATTGGAGCCTTTACGGACCTAAATACGCTTCGCCCAATGTTTGAATATATGGCAATTACGCCCGAAAATATTAATCCCAAGTCGGAAGAAGCTGTTCTTGATTTTTCGGATAAGTATAAATCTCATTCTACCTATACTTTTGAGGAAAATTGGCTAAGAATTATGAGTAATGCACCTCCGGTTTATCGCAATAAGTCGGAATGGAAAGCCAAAGCTACCGCAGAGGTTTTCGCAACGGCAAAAATCAAAAATATCCCGATGAAGCAATATCCAATATTTGCACTCCAAAATCAATTGGGGAGAAAGAACATGACCTTCATAGGAGAAAACTTCTGGCGAATGAGAATGAATACCTTTATGGAAACAGAGTCTTTTGAGCTTTTTGATGATTGGTATTTTAATACCATCAAGTGGCTAATGGTTACAGACGACAAACGTAAGTTTAGGGTATTTCCTTCTCGAAGTGTGTTTACGGGCAATGAGCCAGTCATCTTGAAGGGAGAGGCTTATGATGATAGCTATAACCCCGTCTCCGGAGTAGAAATTAAGGTTTCTGTGAAGTTTCCTAATGGCAAAATCAATGATTACTTTTTGAAGGAAACCGGGAATAACCAGTATTATACTGAAATATACAACCTTCCGCAGGGAGCTTATTCCTATAATGCGGACGGAAGAAAGGGCAGCGTTCAAATCGGGACAGACAAAGGCGCGTTTTCAGTAGGAAGGGCAGATATTGAGCATGTAAACCTTCGGGCAGATGCTGGATTGATGCAACAAATTGCTATCCGTACGAATGGAAAGAGTATCCATTATAAAGAAATAGATAAACTACCCGAACTTATCAAACAACAGCAACTTAAAACGCTCACCGACTTTAAGAAAAATAAAAAATCAATCATGGATTGGTGGGAGATATTAGCCGTTGCGCTGGGGCTACTTTGCTTAGAGTGGATAGTCAGAAAATGGTATAGTTTATTATAGTCTTTCTCTATTTTATTGTCAAAAGTATGAATATTACTTCTTCTCCGGCTACGTTACTAATCCTGCTTATCACCATAGTTACCTCCGTTCGTGCATGGAAGGATACGCGATTATTCAACCAATTTATTTTATATCCCTACCAAATGGCTAGGGATAAAAGTTGGCATCGGACTATCACTAGCGGACTAATTCATGCCGATATGTGGCATTTGGCTTTCAATATGATTTCTCTATATAGCTTTGCTACCGGATATGGAGGATTAGAGAAAACAATGGGAAGCCTATCTTTTTTGGTTTTTTATGTTGCTACCTTAATCATAAGCGATTTAACAACTGTGGTCAGACACAAAGACAACCCTGCATACAGAGCACTAGGAGCTTCGGGCGCAGTTAGTGCGGTCATTCTCGCTTCGGTTATGAATCACCCCGACGGAAAATTAATGATGTTAATGTTCCCTTTCCCAATGCCTGCATGGCTTTTTGGTATTTTATTTATAGGATATAGTCATTATGCTTCCAGAAACGCAAAAGACAATATCGGGCATGAAGCCCATCTATGGGGTGCAATTGCGGGGGTTGTCTTAGGTTGGATAATGAGTTCGGAAATAAGAGAAAATTTTCTAACCTTTTTGCATGTAAAAGGTATTTTGTAAAATAGTAGTTTGAAATTATGAATATACAAGAGCTATATCACCTCTTATGTACTGATGTACCGGCGTTTAACGAATGGAGAATAAAGCACCCTGATGTTTACCTTGATTTTTCGGGTATGGATTTTAAGGAGGCGGAGCTTTGTGATGCGTTATTAGTTAACCTAAATTGCAGAGGTGCAGACTTCGAGCGCGCAAACTTGGAATACACCTGCCTTTGCAGTAGCGACTTTACTGGTGCAAATTTTTCACATGTTGTGGGGACGGGAACTCATTTTGGAGCGATTGAAGTAGTAGAGGCTCATTTACCGCCTCAATTTACTCATTATCTAAAAAAAGGAGCGATTTTAGACCAAGCAAACTTTTCTTACGCTGACCTCGCTTTCTCAAATTTCCGAAACACCTCTCTAAATGAAACCATTTTCCATGCTGCAGACCTCGAGCATGCTCACTTTGCCTCTTCTTCTCACAAGAATGCTTTTTTCGATGATGCAGCAACAGAGCATACCTTTTTTTCCTAATAAGAAAAGAGGTTAGCTCCTATAATCCATATATTTTTAGTATTTGGATTATTTTACAATCCATCTGACAACCCCCTCGGCTCTCTCCGTATCAAAATTCCATAGCCTTGTAAAATATACTCCGGGTCGCAGGGGAATCGCCTGATTAATTATAAACCTACCCGGATAAACCACATTAAACTTACTCCATACTTTTTTACCCTGCATATCAAAAACCTCTATCCCCCCCCGATAAGCAGCACCGTTATTCTGAATAATCGTATGAAAATTCCCCTCATTGGGATTAGGGGCGATTTCTATAGAGGATTGAATCGAAGTAGTTTGGAGTAACACATTTGCCGCATTGGGAATCCCGTATCCATATAGAGAATCGGGGGCTTTATATCTATCCGCGGAAGCAATCAGGGCTTTATATAAATCATAGGCAGGTATATTGGGTCTTGCTTGCCGAATACATGTCATCATTCCCGAAATTACCGGACAAGAAAAGGAGGTGCCATTTCCCCTCACTACCGTTCCGGTTACATCTTGAATATAAATTGCTTGTCCAAGAGCCATAACATCGGGTTTTATTCGGTCGTCAGCCGAAAACCCTTGGGAGCTGAAAAGGGCGCGTATCAAATAGGGATTTACTGCTCCTACCGCAATGACCGAATCTCCATCTGCGGGAGCAATAATAATTCTCCAATTATTTGCGCCTTCATTGCCTGCACTATTTACTACGATTATCCCTTTAGAAGCGGCAATATCAGCCGCACGCGTAATAATTGCCTTGTCTCCATTCATATCGGAAGGTAGGTAGCTAAAATCGGTGGAATCCATAGCAAAATACCCCAAAGAAGTAGAAAAAACTTGTACACCTAAGCTATCTGCTACTTCTGCTGCCCTCACCCAGTTGTCTTCTTCTTGGTGGGTTTCGGAGGCATCGTTTTCGGTTCTAAATAAATAATAATCGGCACCAGGCGCGCTCCCCTCTAACATTTCGGGTACTTTCCCCGCAATAATCGAAAAACACCATGTTCCGTGCTTACAATACCCACCAGAAGCGCATTCTTCAAAGACATCACTATCTTTGTCCACATAGTCATAAGTGTATAGAACTCTGTTTTCATCAAAAACATGGGTAAAGCCAGATAGCTGATTCACCCACTTAAATCCGTTGTCAAATACTGCCATTTTAACCCCCTTGCCGGTAATACCGGATTCATGAAGCAAGTCTAATCCCAGCATTTTGAGTTGCCAGTCATAGTGATTCACCATAACACTATCTAAGGTAGAGTCCATGACAGAAACGTTTTGGGCGGGTTGCAAGTAGCTAACTTTACGGACAGCTCTAATAAAAGGAAGAGTTTC
>CAUJFT010000440.1 GCA_963169475.1 Bacteroidota bacterium
TAGACGGAATTGCAAAAGCATAGCCGGCATAAGCTCCTGTAGGAGAGGATATTGCCGTATTTACCCCTACTAATTTTCCTTCTATATCCACGAGCGCACCTCCGCTATTTCCTGGATTAACGGCAGCGTCTGTTTGTATAAATGACTCTATGGCATATTGGTCTTTGATAATCTCAAGATTACGTCCTATAGCACTAATGATTCCGGCAGTAACCGTAGAAGATAGGTTAAAGGGGTTGCCTACGGCAATAACCCATTGCCCTACCTTTGCATCATCAGAATTGGATAGCTGGATAGGTACTAAATGGTCTGCCTTAATGCGGATTACCCCTAAATCGGTAGAAGGGTCTGTTCCGATTACTTCTGCCGTAAAAGTTCGGTTGTCGTAAAGTGTTACCGTAACTTTATCAGCATCACTAATGACGTGATTGTTGGTTACGATGTAGCCTTCGTCATTTAAAATCACGCCAGAACCTGACGATTCGGCAGAACGCTGACTCCCACCGCCTCTTCCCCACCCCCAAAAATCCATCCACGGGTCATAAACCTGAACCGTCTGAACTGACTTAATGTGTACTACAGCAGGCATTGCTTTTTCGGCTGCTTGAGTAAAATTCCCATTCGGAAGCTCTGCCATACCCCCCTTTTCGTGTAAGGAGGTATAAGTTACGGGTAACTTAGCGGTCTCCCCTCCCCCATTTTTTGGCTCTGAACGAAAAGTGAAATGATATATTGTAATAAACAGAACCGTTAGCATTGAAGATGCCAATAGACTAAACCACTTATTTTGCATATTGATATAATTTTTAAGTAATTATAAATCAAAACTTAGCTATTACGCTGATTCTTGAAATGAAAAAGAATATTCAAGTAGTGTAACAGATAAAAGTTAATAACCGTTTTTTACGAAAAAATTAACAAAGGGTTAGTACTTTTTTTAAGATTTTAACCCCTCTCTATGCTTTGCTTGGAAGGAGAATTTTTTATTATGTTATAAATAAAAAAGGGATAAGTTGGAAGCGTTCGTTTTACTAGTAAGTAGGGGCGGGTAAAAAAAACTAAGAAAACATCTGTAATTTAAAATATTGACTATTAATTACTTAATTTTATTATTCACTATTCATTTTTAACTATTCACTGCTTATTATGCACCTAAGGGGTAGCATTTTTACCGTCATGTTTCATTGTCATGTTTCGCTTCGCTCAACATGACGGACACGGATTGCTCCCTGTCTTCCCGAAATCCTGAATGCATTTGTCCTCACGCCAAAGAGAAGAAATATCGTCCCGTTTGGGGAGTTTCTTAGGGTCTATCTATCTGGAATACAAGAGAATCGTGAATTATTAAGAGAGAAATAAGGCGGATAAATTCCTTTTAGAACAAAAAACTACGATATTCGGGTGGTTACTTTTTTCTGTTTTTCATTCTAAAGGAAGATTTTGTTTTTTGAGTTTATAAGTATTTCATTAACTTTGCGAAAATTCTTAATTTTTTATTCACCACTTTAATCATTTAAACGCTTATGCCAATTAGAATGGTAGATGATAATCAGAATGATAGTTACCGTCCAGATAATGGGGGGAATAATATCAATATAGGAGGGGGCGGAAATGGGTGTTTGTTTATGTTTTTACCAATCCTGATGAATTTATTCAAGAGAAACCCCAAATTAGCACTCTTATTAATTGTGGCAGGGCTTATCTTTTATTTTGTTTCAAATAGTAATCTTAGCGGGGGCGGCGAAACAGATAACTCGGCTTTGTCCAAGGGTTGTGATATGAAGCAAGAGATTTTTGACAAAGCAGAGGTTTTTGCCGGTTTAGACCCCACAAAAAATCGTCTTCCCTCGCGCGTTACCTTAGAAAAATATGCCCCCTCCCGTAGGAATCAAGGAGAACAAGGCTCATGTGTGGCTTGGGCAAGTGCTTACGCCGCAAGAACTATTATGGAATCAGCTTCTACGGGTGTAGCCCCCAATCAAACAGCATTTAGCCCTGCTTATATGTACAATCAAATTCACCTCCCTAATTGTCAGGGTGCTTATATAGATAAAGCCATGGAATTAATGAAGCGGCAAGGAAATGTCCCCTTTCAATCTTTTCCTTATAATCCGGGTTCATGTAGCAAAGAACCTCCCGCAAGCCTCCTATCAGATGCTGCTCAATACAGAATCAGAGGCTATAATCGTCTAACTGTAGATGGACACCGGTACGAGTTGGATATGGAGGCTATCAAACAAAACTTAGCCAAAGGCGCGCCCGTAGTGATTGGAATGATGGTAGGCGGCAGCTTTATGGAGGGAATGTTTGGGCAAGATGTGTGGAACCCCACCCGTAGAGATTATAGCATGAGTGGCTTTGGAGGTCATGCTATGTGCGTAATTGGATACGATGACAATTATCAAGGGGGAGCATTTCAAATCATGAATAGTTGGGGTCCGGAATGGGGCAATAACGGAATCGGTTGGATAAGGTATAGCGACTTTATGAAATTTACCAAAGAAGCCTACGGATTAGACCCTCTACCCAAGAGAGGCACTTCTGACCAATCTAAGTTCTCCGTTTCGCTCGGACTCGTTACTAACAATAGTAGCCAATATATCCCGCTAAAAGTAGCCGGAAACAATACTTTTAGCTCTGCTACTATCGCAAAAGGTACTAAGTTTAAAATGGAAATAACCAATAACATAGAGTGTTATATTTATGTATTCGGGCAAGAAACGGATAATTCAAGCTACGTCCTTTTCCCTTATTCAGCCAAACATTCTCCTTTTTGTGGGATTACGGGAACTCGTCTATTCCCCAAAACAGAATCTATGATGGCAGATAACGAAGGGACAAAAGATTATATAGCTGTAGTCATTTCAAAATCAGAATTAGACTACAACGCCCTAAATACTGCAATCAACAATAATAAACAATCCTCCTATGCTGCCCGCCTCTTTGCAGTTCTTGGAGCAAATCAGGTAAGAAATGTGAACTTCCGATCCAGCGAAACAATACAATTTGAAAGTGCTGCCAATGATAAAAGTGTAATTGGTATGGTAGTGGAAATTAATAAGCGATAATTGATTCTTTTATATAACACAAAACGGATAATCTTTACGGATTATCCGTTTTGTGTTATACTCCTTTGCGTCAATTAACTCGAGATTGCTACATTACTACTAAAAATATTCAAAAGAGGTATAGAAAACCGCCCCGCCTCCTATGAGTGAAAGGATTATAACTCACCCATACCCGTTCGGGGTGGGGTTCTATCCTTGCCAATTAAAAATAGTTTTTATCCCCATAAGATATGTATTTCTATTGTTATATTAAACAAATCAAGATTCGTAGGGGTTTTAATTATGTGGGGTAATTTTTTTGCGCTTGATATTCAAATAATTTTTTAAATTTAGAAAAATGGTACGCTTTTTCTTCTCTCTTTTCCTTTTAGGCTATATTCCTCTCCTAAATGCACAACAAGAAACGGGGGTATTCTTTCCGGTTACCTCCCCTGCCGAAAAACATCTTATAGGAACAACCTCTGAGGGTAACCTTATTTCGCTTTTCTCTGACGTAGCGGGGACGCTAAACTTAAATATCTTAAATCAGGATAAAAAGGTGGTTGCAAGAGCCGAAATTACTCCTGATTTTAAGTTTATCCCCTTAACGTTGATAGGGGATAATGAAGGAGGAGTTTTTATTGGAGGGAAAGCAGTCATAAAACCTGAAAATAAGCAAGACGGAGTAATATTGAAATGCGATAGAGATGGAAATATTTTGGCTACAGAAATACTTGGAGGAGATGGTAATGATGAAATTACCAACCTTTATTTTACGGAAGAACACAAGTTACTTTTTTGTGGAAATAGTGAAAATGGACCTCGTGGCAAAGATGCTTGGGTGGGAGAGTCTGACTCAAATTTAGCAATAGTATGGCAATCTCGATTGGGGTGGCAGGCCGAAGAGAGTGCTAATCAACTTATCCAACGCAAAAACAGGTCTATTCTGGTAGTCGGAAGTACACTCTCCAAAGGAGCAGGGCTTCGAGATATGCTAC
>CAUJFT010000441.1 GCA_963169475.1 Bacteroidota bacterium
AAAACGGATACAATAAAAGATTTATCCTCCCTTTATGTAATATTGAATGCGAAGATTTCGGAGCCTTCCGGAGAATTTTATGAGTTAGAAAAAACGGTAGTACTTACTAAGGAAAGTATCCGTCTAAGTGCAAACTTTCCAGAATACTTAAATAAATCCGCGCTTCCAAAAGTAAAGATTTCTGTCAAAAACATAGATGACCAATCTTTTCCTAAATCAGGGACAATAGATTTTTATTTGATTCCGCCCGATGAAAAAGAATCCTATAGTGTGGACATTACCAAAATGACAAAAACGGCTTCTGTTGATTTTAGTGCCACAGAATTGGAAACCTTTATCCCCAACATCCTTGCTAATCAACAAGTAGGTAAGTATGAATACCTCATGCGAGTTGCTGATAAATCTGGAGATACGGTTCGCCTCATGGGAAGTTTTATTTTATGGGACTCTACTTCTAATGAATCTCCTTTTACCCAAGAGGTGCTTTGGTCTTATATTCCTCACAAGCAAGCTATAGCGGGAAGTACGATTACCCACTACCTTTATACCCAGAAAGAGTTGATGTACCTTAATTACTTTATTGTAAAGGATAAACGGGTATTGTATTCTGCTATGCAGGAGATTAAAGCCGGAAGAAATATGATTTCTGTACCTTTGAATGAGAGCTGGGAGGGTGCTTTTAGCGTAGAAATGGTTACGATTAAAAATAATGAGGTACTCACGTTCAAAGATAATTTTAATGTCATTTCCCAAAATCATACCCTCAAGGTGAAATGGGCAAGTTTTAGAAACAAACTTGTACCTGGAGCCAAGGAAGAATGGAAACTTAATGTGAGCGCGCTTAGTACCCAAGGTCCCGCTTCTGCGGAAGTGCTTGCGCTAATGTATGATAAATCTTTAGATGCGATACGTTTTAACGGGTGGTATATTCCTTCTTTCAGTAATCAAGACAATGACGTATATCGGTATGATTATTACCGTGATTTTATTAAGCAAGGTGCCGGGTTTGAGACGCTTACTCCTTACTTTACCTTTGTGAATCGGAATCCTGTGATTCCTAATGCGGCTATCTATTTTGCAGCGCTTAATTATTACGCTGTTCGGTCAGTAGTGGCAATCGGTAAAGAGCAAGGAAGGAAGGGCGAAAAGAAAAACCCTATATTAGAATCTGTAGATAAACTTGGCGAAATGAGCATGGATAGCGCGCCCGCTCCGGCAGCGGTTACTTCTGGTGCGGATTTTGCCGTGATGGAAAAAGACGCTGACGGTATTCCTGATGTACAGGTAGAGCAAATCGATATTCCTTCGTCTCCTGAAAGCAAAGAGGGAAAACAAAGTATAGGAGTGCAAGGGGTGGAAATAAAAAAGGAAAAAATCGTGAGGACTAACCTCAAAGAAACCGCGTTCTTTTTACCGCATCTTGAAACCAATGCAGAAGGAGATGTACTTATAAATTTTGACTCGCCGGAAGCCCTGACTCAATGGAAATTTGCCGCTTTTGCACATACGGAAGATGGCAAATGTGGAGAACTTCAAGAGACTGAAATTTTTACGCAAAAACCCATGATGGTTATGCCTAATAATCCGCGCTTTGTGAGAATGGGAGATAATATGAAATTTACGGCTACCGTTATCAATCAGAGCGGGAAAGACCTAAACGGGAAAGCCAAAATCCAATTTACAGAGATGATTTCGGGGCAAGATGTAACCGCAAAGCTACTCAACGGTGGGAACTCGGAAGTTAGCTTTATCGCATCGGCTAATCAAAACGCGCCATTAGTGTGGGCGGTTACTATCCCCAAGGAGGTCTCTGCTCTGACTTATCAAGTAATTGCTCAAGCCGGCGATTTTGCGGACGGAGAAGAAAACGCCCTCCCCGTACTCACCGATGATGTGCTGATTACGGAGTCTCTCCCTTTATTTGTAAAAAGTAAGGAGACCAAAACTTTTATCTTGCCCGGATTAAGAGAATCGTTTACGATGAATCGCGGAATCCGTAACTCTCTTTTCACGTTAGAGTTTGCAGAAAATCCAGCATGGTACGCGCTTCAGTCTATGCCTTACCTGATGGAGTTTCCTCACGAGTGCTCTGAACAGTTATTTAGCAGATATTATGCCAATGCGTTGAGTAGTCATGTACTGAATAGTACTCCTCTTGTAAAGTCAGTATTAGAAAAATGGGCGCAAGCCTCTGATAATAAAGCAGGAATTTTAGATTTACTGTCTAAAAACGAGGAACTGAAGTCTGCGATGCTTCAAGAAACGCCTTGGGTGTTTAATGGAAAACAAGATGATTGGAAGAAACGTCTTGGCATGTTAATGGATATGCAGAAGATGGGGGCAGAAATGGAGAAGGCAGAAAAAACCTTATGGGAAAGGCAAAATAATAACGGAAGTTTTTCGTGGTTTCCAGGTGGGCAAGGGAATGCCTATATTACGCGCTTATTACTCGAAGGCTTTGGACACCTAAATAAACTAGGGGTAAAAAATAGCGAGGTGGTAATTGAGAAGATGCAGAAAGCGATAGACTATTCAGACGATATTGTTAGGAATAACTACAAAGAGGCTAAAAAGGAAGGTAGAAAGGAAGAATATATTGCTTCGGTATCCGATATTCAGGCGTTATACGTTCGGTCTTTTTATCCCGATGTAAAAGTGTCTGACCCCGATGATAAGGCTTACACTTTCTTTACTGAAAGTGCTGTGAAAAACGTCGCTAAATATACCCCTTATGCTCAAGCAATGCTTGCTCTTACATTACATAGGAAAGGAGAATCTGCCCGCGCAAAAACAATCCTTGACGGGTTAAAAAACTCTGCGGTGAGAGACAAGGAAGATGGTATATCTTGGAATGAAAAAGGGGGATATTATTGGTATGAATCTGCGGTAGAGACACAAGCATTAGTGGCAGAAGCCTTTGATGAAGTTTATGGAGATAAGGAAATTGTCAATCAGGTAAAAAACTGGATGCTCCGCAAAAAGCGTAATCGCTCATGGGAAACCACTACGGCTACGGTTGCAGCTTGTAATCTGCTCTTCCTTACGGGCGAAAATATGTTGGAAAGTTCTCCTCAAACAGATTACAAATTTGGGGGGCAGTTTTTTAGCCCCTCGGATAAAGGAGTAGCAGATGACGGAACGGGGTATGTAAAGGTAAGCTGGAATGCAGATGAAATCAAACCGGAAATGGCGGAATGGACACTTACCAAAAATAGTACGGGAAATGGATATGGAGCTTTGTATTGGCAATATTTCCAGCCCATTTATATGGTTTCTAATGCTACAAGCGGGCTTTCTGTCAAAAAAACCTATTTAGTAGAAAGATACGGGAATAAAATTCCACTCTCTGAGGGTATGAGCCTGCAAGCCAATGATAAAGTATTTGTAAAAATAGAGTTTTCTACAGGTAGAGACATGGAATATGTTCATCTGAAAGATTTACGGGCGGGCTGCTTTGAGCCGGTGGAGCAACTGTCTTCCTACAAATTTAATGGTAAAATCGGTTACTATCAAAGTAACCGTGATGTAGCGACTCACTTCTTTATAGATTTCCTCCCCAAAGGAGACCATCTCATCGAATACGAATTGAAGACGTATTACAAGGGTTCTTTTTCTTCCGGAATTACTACGATTCAAAGTATGTATGCGCCGGAGTTTAATGCGCATTCATCGGGGAGTGTCCTCAAGGTCGAGTAAGATAAGCGTTTTCTAATTATTAAGCCGGTAGCAAGTATATGAGGATTTGCTACCGGCTTAATAATTATGTAAAAAAGGAGGGAGAGAGACTGTTTATCCAAGCACTTTTCCTGAATATTTTATTCCCAAAAGTCAAGGAATAAATGCCATTTTATCTAGCACTCTCTACTTTTCCGTACATTTCCTCTCTAAGGCTACGGATTTTTTCATCTGTAATATAGGAGTCATAGTCTGTCATTCTGTCTATAATCCCGTTCGGGGTGAGTTCTATCACTCTATTCGCAAGGGTCTGAATGAAAGTATGGTCATGGGTGGTAAACATCAAGGCTCCCTTGAAATCTTGTAGTCCGTTATTAAAAGCGGTAATAGATTCAAGGTCGAGGTGGTTTGTAGGCTCATCTAGCATGAGGAAATTCGGACGTTGGAGCATACATCGGGAAATCATGCACCTTACCTTTTCTCCTCCGGAAAGTACCTTTGCTTTTTTGAATATTTCTTCTCCAGAGAAAAGCATTCTTCCAAGAAAGCCTCTTAAATCGGTCTCATCCATGTTGGCATTAGGGGCATATTGACGAAGCCAATCGGCAAGGTTAAGGTCTATATTTTCAAAAAACTTAGCGTTTTCATTGGGAAGATAGGCTCTCGTGATGGTTGTTCCCCAACGGAAGGTTCCCGAATCTGCCAAAGCATCTTCGTTCAGAATATCCATGAAAGCCGTAATTGCTAAGGCATCTCTGGAAAGTAAGACAATTTTATCTTTTTTCTCTACCTCAAAAGATACGTCCTTAAATAGCACTCTCCCTTCGTGGGATTTGGATAAAGCACTGACAGTAAGCACATGATTTCCTGCTTCTCTCTCTTGTTGAAAAATAATACCGGGGTATTTTCTATTGGAAGGTCGAATTTCTTCAATGTCTAATTTTTCAAGCATCTTCTTACGGGCAGTAGCTTGGCGCGACTTTGCCACATTTGCACTAAAACGCGCGATAAACTCTTGAAGTTCCTTTTTCTTCTCTTCGTTCTTTTTATTTTTGTCTGCCCGCTGCCTTAGTGCAAGCTGACTTGCTTCGTACCAAAAGGTATAATTTCCGGTATAAAGGACAACCTTTCCAAAATCAATATCCGCAACATGGGTACAAACATTATCAAGGAAATGCCTATCGTGAGAAACCACAAGTACCGTATTTTTAAACTCCGCAAGAAAGTTTTCTAACCACATCGCTGTTTCGATGTCTAAGTCATTCGTAGGCTCGTCTAATAGAAGTACATCTGGATTACCAAATAAGGCTTGTGCAAGCAGTACCCTCACCTTTACTTTCCCGTCCAACTCGTGCATAAATTTGTAATGCACCGCCTCCGAAACGCCAAGATTACTCAATAGACTTGCCGCATCACTCTCCGCATTCCAACCGTCCATCTCTGCAAACTGTGATTCAAGGTCTCCAAGCCTAACTCCATCTTCGTCTGAAAAATCCGCTTTTGCATATAATTCGTCTTTCTCCTTCATAATATCCCAAAGCGTTTTATTTCCCATCAATACCGTTTGAAGTACAGGAAAAGCATCGAACTCAAAGTGATTCTGACGAAGCACCGACATACGCGCACCGGGTTCCATAAATACCGAACCCGAGGTAGCCTCAAGGTCGTTGGAGAGTATTTTTAGAAAGGTAGATTTTCCCGCTCCGTTTGCACCAATAATTCCATAGCAGTTACCGGGTGTAAACTTTACATTTACGTCATCAAATAAAATACGCGCACCGAAACGGTGAGTAAGATTAGAAACAATAAGCATTATCCTGAAGCATTATTTTTTGAAATGCGCCGCAAAGTTACAAATATCTTTTGGTTTTTTGTTTTAAACAATGGTTTATTTTGAAAGTAGCCTTTGGTAGGATAAACGGAAACCTTAGAAAGAAAATCCAAAAAGAGTGTCGTTTTTTCATAGAAAAGCCGTAATATTGTAGGAAAATATCATGTCCACAAAGAAAATTTTCAAAAAAAACCGAAAACTATTTATATTAGACAAATGAAGCTATCGCGTAATACCATTTTTTTGCTTATCTTCCTTATATTAGGGGCAATAGCGTTTTTATCATTGAGAAATGGGAATAAAAGTAGTTTTAACGATGCAAATTTTTCACTTACAGATACTGCCATTATCACTAAAATCGTGATGACTCCTGTGGAAAAAGGTAAAGCCACAAAGCCGCTAAAAATAGAAAAAGGGGTAAATGGAAAATGGGTAGTCAATGAAAGTGCGCCGGTGCTTGAGCCTCAACTACATTATTTTTTCAAAACGCTATCTCTTCTAAAAGTAAAAGAAAAATTCAAAGAAAAAGGAAATGAATCTGCAATAAAATCCCTCAATGATTTTCACCTCAAAGTAGAGATTTATGATAAAAATTCGCTCCTCAAATCTTATCATCTTGGACATGAGTTTAAATCTCACGACGGGTCAATAATGCGGATGCAAAATTCCGGCTCCGCCTATGTAGTTTCGATTCCAGGATATAAAGGCTACCTTAATGCCCGCTTTCCTATTGAGCCGGAAACATGGGTGGAAAACTTAATTTTTGAAGCCAAACAAGAAGAATTAACGGGAGTATCGGTAACACATTATGCTAAACCGGAGCTTTCATTTACTTATACAAGAGAGAACATTAATAGCCCGTGGTTACTCAATGGAAAACCGGCTGCTTCGCAAACAGCTACAAACTACTTTCAATCGTTTAAGGGAAAAGTATATGCCGAATCATTTGCCGACAAAAAGTTTCCGGGTAAAAAAGAAGAACTTTTGGCACTTGGTAACGCAGGAATTGTCTTCAAACTACAATATAGCGATTCCAAAACGCGCACACTTCGGCTATTTGAGCGAGAAGACAATAAAAATAATTATTTCGGGTGGGTTGAAGGGGAAGGTAACCTTCTTACAATTCAGCACTTTGTGATAAATCGTTTTCTCAATCCGGAGGGTAAGCCAATCTAAGTCAAATTCTTATAAATTATATTAAAAATGAAACAGCTAATTCGTCTCTTGATTCCCGTATTTTTTTTAGTTCTGACAGGAGCGGCACCAGTACCTACCAGGAACATAGGCGCACCAATCCCTGCCATAGCTTCTTCGGCTGCACCCGCCAAAACAGATTCTCACTCCGGTTTGAAAACAATCATTCAAAAAATATTCAAGGAAAAAGACGGGAATTGGCTTGCTTCTGTTTCGCTTATTCTTGGCGTTATTGCCCTTATTACGGCTCTACTCGGAGGTACGGGATTCCTCCTATTTCTATATCTAAGCACAGCAGTAGTTACAGAAATTGTTTGTATTCCATTGATTGGGATTTGCTTTTCTACCCTTAGTAGTACTTACGTAACTTCTGTTTTTTTTAGCCTTCTTAGTAGTATTCTTTTTGGAGGGATTAGTGGCGTAATGGGGGTAATTTCTTTGATTTTTGGGATTACTGCCTACGGCGTAGAAGACGAATTTACTAAAAAAAGACGAACCGCCTCCGGATTAGGAATTGCCCTTAGTGTCCTTGCAATCTTGTTACTCTTAGTCGCCTTTGCTTTTGGTTGGCTATTGGTTTTATAATGGGCTTTTTCTTGATTGTGGGATACGCTGCAAAAATAGTGTGAAGTGCCGAACAGTAAAAAAATGGTTACTACATTTATTGTTATTTGTTAAGTCAAGGTTATACAAGCTAAGTATTTGGAACATGACGAGGACGGATTGGACTCTTGTCTCCTTAATTTTTAACACATTTGTCATGATGAAAAAACAACATTTTGGGAAAAACAGAAAAAAGTATTACTTTCGTTTTTATTTTTAAAGTATATGGGTAAAATGTCGAGCTTATGGCTATTTCTGATTTGGGGATTTTCCGTATATGCTCAGGAGACCCGGACCTATCCTATTTCCATCGGAAATTCTTACAACCTTTCGTTAGGGCTTCAAACTAGGGGTGCTAGTTTTCAGGGTAGGTACGTTTTTGGGGGGAAACCGCTTCAATGGTGTGCAGGGTTGGAGATTTCGTCTTTAAGGGGAAACAAAGAATTAAGGATACGGTCTTTATTTATGGATGTTCAAGACGGA
>CAUJFT010000442.1 GCA_963169475.1 Bacteroidota bacterium
ATCCCTACCCCTACCTCGTGGCTGTGGGACTTTGGAGACGGTACAAGCTCTACCTTACAAAACCCCTCACATACCTATGCTGCAAATGGAGCTTATACCGTAAAACTTAAGGGAACAAATACCTTCGGGTCTAATGATGAAATAAAAACTTCTTACGTTACCATTAATATGCCTGCTGCACCAACCTTTGTAAATCCCAACCCTTCGGTTATTAGTGGGCAGACGGCAACGCTAAATGCAAATGCTTCCGGCTCAATCGTATGGTATGACAATAGCGGAACACAGATAGCCATCGGAAACAGCTATACGACCCCTCCTCTTGTAGCAAATACCACTTATTTCGCCCAAAGTGTTGTAGCTGCCCCCATACAGACGGGGGGACCCGCAGATAATACTATCGGGCAGGGAGGGTATTTTAATAATCCTGTTAGGCATCTAAAATTTGACGTATTACAAAATTGTACCCTAAGTACAGTAGATGTCTATGCGGAAAACTCTGGTACTCGCTACATCGAACATAGAGACCAGCAAGGAACCGTCCTTAATGATACTGCTATTTATCTGAATCAAGGACAAAATACCCTTACGCTCAACTTCCCCCTCACGCCAGGATTACAATACGAACTCGGGGTGGACCCCGGTACCCAGAACCCTGGATTGTATAGAAATAGTAGCGGTGCTAATTTCCCTTACAATATAGGAGGGCTGGTATCTATTACCGGAACCGACGCTTCCGCCGCCGCATATTATTATTTCTTCTACAATTGGGAAGTAGTGGGCGAAGATTGTAGAAGTGCCCAAAGCCCAATTACTGTCAATGTTACTGCTAATAGTATTCAATCCGGATTAAAAAATGGAAACATTTCTCTTTATCCGAACCCAAGTAACGGACTATTTAGTGTGGATATTCACAATGACCGTAGTGAAAACCTCTTTGTAACGATATATAATCTCTTGGGACAAGAACAGTTACATACTGAAAGTGTATATGCTAATAGATGGCTTAAAACTATTGATGCCTCTTCTTTTGCGGCAGGAACTTATTTTGTGCAGATTACGGTAGGGGAAGAAGTGGTCTTTATGAAATATATTAAGGAATAAAAGCTCGTAGTCTTGGAAAACGGTAGCCTTAAAAGCTGCCGTTTTTTTATTATAATTTTAAGAATCCAAGGTATCTCTCCTCTTTGCCTTGCTGCAAGTATCAAAGCACTCTTTGTTGCCTTTTATAGATACAGGATGTTATTCGCCATAAGGACTTTTATCGCTGAAATTTTGGTATTAACGTAGAAAATGTATCGTTACTGCTTTTCTGTTTTTTTTAGCATATTCTTTCTAATTTATGAGTCTTTTTGTAACCTTTTTAGCGTTTTAGGGTTTGGAGAGAAAAAACAAAACATAAATGAAAGCCAATAATTCCGTTCAATCTCCCCAAGAATTTGTAATACTCGTAGATGAAAATGATACCGAAATAGGAGTCATGGAGAAAATGGAGGCGCATAAAAAAGGACTGCTTCATCGGGCATTTTCCTTTTTTGTTTTTAACAGTAAGGGCGAAATGCTAATACAAAGGAGGGCTTTTTCCAAGTATCATTCGCAAGGACTTTGGACAAACGCTTGTTGCAGTCACCCCAGACCCAATGAACCAGTAGAAGCCGCGGCTGAAAGGAGAATCTGGGAGGAAATGGGCATTCAAGTATCTGCCCTCTTTTTATTCCATTTTATCTATAAGGCAGAAGTTGCACACGGTCTTACCGAGCATGAATTAGATTATGTCTTTATTGGGCAATATGACGGCGAGCCAAACCCCGACCCTGAAGAGGTTTCAGAATGGAAGTATATTGATATGCAGAGTTTGAAGCAATTTGTAAGTCTCAATCCCGAAAATTACACTATTTGGTTTAAAATTATCTGGGAAAAAGTGAGAGCATACAACCCCAAAGTATAAATTTCTTTACTCACTTTAATGTTTTGAATAAGAAAAATAAGGTTAAAAATGAATGACAAATAATAAAATTAATTAATAACTAATATTTTAACTGATAATAATTTTCTTGGTTTTTACTCAATCATACTTATGAAAAGAATAGTGATTATATTATGCCTTTGGCTTCTCCAAAATGTGTGGGCGCAGCCGCCTAAAGTACTAGTCGTAAACGCTCACCCTGACGATGAATCCGGGTGCGCTGCTACAATATATAAAATTACTCATGAGCTTGGAGGAGTTGTAGACCTTGTAGTAATTACTAACGGGGAAGCCGGGTATAAATATTCACTTCTTGCTGAAAATATCTACAAACAGCCGCTCACGCGCGAAGCTATAGGGCGCAAATATCTGCCCAGAATCCGAAAAAAAGAGTTGAGAGCCGGGTGTAATTGGGTGGGTATTCGGGATATTATACACTTTAACCAATTAGATACGCACTATACTCTTGATGCCGATACGGTACTGACCGCCGTTTGGGACGTGGAGAATATCCGTAAGAAACTAATCAAAAGGATACAAAAGGAGCAATATGATTACCTGTTTTGCCTCCTTCCCACAGAGGAAACACACGGACACCACAAAGCAGCAACGATTCTTGCGTTGGAAACTGTACAGATGCTTCCTCAAAATCGCCCGATTGTACTAGGAGTAAGTGTAAGCGGAAAAGAAGATACCCTAATAAAAACCTTCAAGGGATTAGAAAAATATACCATTACTTCTCTCCGAAAAAATCCAACATCTTCCTTTCAGGTGGATAGAACTACCTCATTTGGATATAAAAATCGGCTGAACTATCAAATCGTGGTAAATTGGCTTATCGCAGAGCATAAGTCCCAAGGTACTATGCAAACCTATATGAATCAGGGTGATTTTGAAAATTTCTGGTATTTCGACCTGAATACTCCGGAAAGAAAAAAGAAAACGGCAGATTTTTTCGATAAACTATCTCGAGCTACTTTGGTAAAGTAAAAAAAATGTATATCTTTGTAATGAGAAGGGCAAAGGAATTACCCCTTTGAGCGTGCTTAAATGGAAAGTATCATTAGACTATTACCGGATTCAATCGCAAATCAAATTGCCGCAGGAGAAGTAGTACAAAGACCGGCTTCTGCGGTCAAGGAGTTGTTAGAAAATGCGATAGATGCAAAGGCTACACGTATTGAGCTTGTCATTAAAGATGCAGGCAAAACCCTTATTCAGGTTACAGATAACGGAGGAGGAATGTCTTCTCAAGATGCAAGAATGTGTTTTGAAAGGCACGCTACTTCAAAAATTCGGCAAAAAGATGACTTATTCCGGATTCAAACCTTAGGATTTAGAGGAGAAGCGATGGCAAGTATTGCAGCAATCGCCCAAGTAAAGCTCCGCACCCGTATGCCCTCTGCCGAATTAGGGACAGAAATTGAGATAGAAGGAAACGAAATCAAAAAGACAGAGCCTGTAGCCATGCCTATCGGTACAATGATTCAGGTGAAAAATCTGTTTTTTAATGTCCCGGCTAGACGAAACTTTCTTAAATCTAATGCGGTAGAAACACGCCATATTCTTAATGAAATTATTCGCGTGGCAATCCCTAATCCTAATATTCACTTCGTTTTTAAGCATAATGACACCTTAGTATTTGACCTCGCCGCGACTACCCTAAAAGAACGTTTGTATCAATTATTAGGTAATGACCTCAAAGGTGAACTGTCCCCACTTGCAGAAGAAACCGGATATGTTTCCATTTCGGGGCTAATCGGCTCTCCAAAAATAGCCCGTAAAAGCAGGGAGGAGCAATATTTTTTTGTCAATCATCGATATATTAAAAACGGACTACTCCATCATGCGGTCGCCACTGCTTATGATTCTCTCATTCCCAAAGAAAAACATCCATTCTATTGTATTTTTCTTGAAATAGACCCCAAACATGTAGATATTAATATTCACCCCACTAAAACAGAGGTGAAATTTGATGATGAGCAAACGTTGTACGCCTTGCTGAACGGGGTCATCAAAAAAAACTTAGGAGCGTTGCACAATATCCCCCAAATGGATTTTGACGAAAATGTAAATGATGAGATATATCGCAAAATATATATCGCACCCCAGCCTTTTCATAAAGAGGAAACGGTAAAGAAATCCCTTTCGGGGTTTAACTTTCGGGAAGAAAATACTCCCGTACCGGATAAGGAAGATTGGAATCGCTTTTACATGCCTGTATCCCCTAGGGAGAATCCCATACAGACCGAAATGGAGATGATAAAAAAAGTCCCTGACGTTGTTTTTATTGGTATGTGTAGTAGTAATGATTTAATTATTGCAGAAAAAGATAAACAACTCTATCTTATCAATCGCAAAAATGCAGAGGAAAGGGTCTGGTATGAAAGGTGGCTTTCAAAATATCGTAACGCTCAAACTGTGTCCCAGCAGTTATTATTCCCCCAAACCTTTGAATTTTCCCAGCCTGATAAATGGATATTGCTTGAAGCTGAAAAAGAACTATTAACACTTGGATTAGAAGTTAAAGATTTTCAGGGGAATACGGTGATTGTTTACAGTACTCCCCCCGACTTGCCCGCAGGAAAGGTACGAGATTTGCTAGACCAGATAATCGTAGATATTCAAACGATAGGTAAAGTTAGCATAGCCACAGAGTTGCCGGACAAATTTGCGAAAAATGTGGCGGCTAAAATAGCCGCCCACAAACCTTTTCAGGTACAAGAGGCCCCCCTCCTTGTAGTAGCCTTGTTTCAAACAGAGAACCCCTCTATTTCTCCCTCCGGAAAGATGACGTGGAAAAAAATTAGTAATGAAGAAATAGACGCCTTCTTTAACTAATGTGCTGATGAAAAAGGAGTAGTTACTTTTTTTTAAATACCGTTTTTTTCAATATTGAATAAAAATGAAAAGATTTTTTCTAATTTTTTTTCTTCTCATAGTACCAATGGTACTGCTTTTCTCCCAAAATAAAATAGTGAATTGGGAGGTGAATTACGACAAAAGTCAGTTAAAACAAGGAAATACTGTACAGGTTGTCTTTACGGGTACGGTCGCTGATGGCTATAAGATATACAGCCTGAACCAAAAAGAACCGGCATTGACAAGCTACGCGCTTAGCTTTGTCCCAGATAAAAAAATGCAAAAAGCCACTGTGGGAGAAATACGCGAACGCTCTACCACACACTCAAAAAGGGAAGATATTCAAAATGCTGATTTTGTCTTTACAGAAAAAAAAATCATCATCGAGCAAGATTTTGTAATTACAGGGGAGGAGCCTATCATCAAAGGGCAGCTAATCTATACCATTACGAATGACATCTTGAATAATCAGCGTAAGGCGTTTTCTTTTCATCTCAAATAAAAAACGACTATAAAGTTCCTTTTTCTACCCTTATTCCCAAACGACCTCACCCGTTTCTGCGGTGAAAGTGTTGTTGTGGTTGTCTGTCAGTACAATTTTAAAATTATGTGTTTTTTCTGCGGGAGAGTGTATAAATCGGAGATAAATTCCTGACTGGAATAAGTCTCCCTTTTGGAGAATAATAGGTAAAAGATTGGCATGTATTTCTGTTCCGGTTTGAGATGCCACTAGTTCCCCGCTTAGGTCTTCCCCGCCTTGAATGGCATTAAAGGAGCGGCTGCTGGTTATTTTTATGGTTTTTATTCCTCTACAAAGTTTCTGGACGGGGAGCATAAGCGCGTATGCGGCATTCCCAAAACCCAAATCGGGAAAACCACTATCCGCAGTTTCTCCTTCAAAATTCAATAGTAAATAACGTGTTGTATCAGTAGTGCTCTGAATGAAAGTTGTTTGAATCCCTGAAATACAAATTTCTTCACCCGTCCCATTTTTGCGGGGACAAGCAGAGAGTAAGACTACCAAAAAAAATACGATAAAAATTCTTTGTGCCATAAAATTTAAGTTTTTATAAAAATGCGAGGGAGAAGCTATCTCTCATAGGACTTACGCAAAACAAATTCTTGATAATCAATCCTTTATTGTGCTGTGTGTTAAGTTTTAGGTTATTGAAAATCAAGGCATTACAGAAAGCGGGTAAATCTTATCTCATTTTATTTTAAGGAAAAGACGAGGATAAAAATATTTTGGTTGGTTCTATTTTTAGAAACGTTACTGATAATCATAAACTCAGGGAGGTCAAGTCAATCTCAATATAATGAGAATCCCTCCAACTCTCTTTCTCCAAATTTTATTTAATTTCGCTACTATGCAGGACAATCACTCCGGCAGATTTCATTTCATCAATCGCTTTTTCTACCTCTCCCGGGCGGAGGTTCACTCCTTTACAAGCATCAGAGATAAGGTAAGTTTTAAATCCGCATGAAATGGCATCTAATGCAGTATATTTTACACAAAAATCTGTGGCAAGTCCGGTAATATATACTTCGGTTACCGCTTTTTCTTCCAGATAGTCGGCGAGTCCGGTGGATTGTTTTCTACCGTTGTCAAAAAAACCGCTATAACTATCTATTGTAATATTCGTCCCTTTATGAAATATTTTAGAAACATTTGTCAAATCCAAACTATTGACAAATTCCGCACCGTATGTGTGTTGAACACAATGCTTGGGCCATAAAATCTGTGGCAATCCGTATAAATCAATTACTTGCCCGATTTGTGTATTGGGGTGATTAGAGGAAAAACTACCGTGATTATCAGGATGCCAATCTTGGGTAGCTACAATGACACTAAAATATTTCATTAGTTGGTTTACTACCGGAACGACTTTATCCCCGTCTGCTACCGCAAGCGTACCTCCTTGTACAAAATCGTTCTGAATATCCACAAGAATCAATGCTTTCATTATTTTTCTTTTAAGGTAAACCTATATATATAATAAATGTTTTGACAATATTTTTTGGGTAATACTTCTCCTGAATATTTATCAAATACTACGAATACAAAACAAAAATATTTAAGGCTTGGTTATACTCAAAATAGGTTAGACTTCCTTACTCAAACCCGGAGAATGCTGGTGGAGTGTTTGTCATATACGTATCTTGTAAAACGAAATTCTTCGCACTTGGTATTTTCTTTCTAAAATCTTCTTTAAGGCAAGAAACCTCTTCTTATTTCCGGCTTTAATCGTAGGGCGTTAGTTTGTTACAATAATCCATTAAAGTAACATATTTCCTCCCAAAGACAGTGGATTGAGGTCGGACTTTTCATTTTGTTAAGGGTTATTTTCTGTAGAAATAATAGATATGCAGTTGGACGAAGCAAAAGAAAAACTTATTCAGACATTTGGCGCGCTGGGAACAAGTTGGGGGGTAACCCGAACGATGGCACAAGTACATGCCCTACTTCTACTCTCCGAAGATGCCCTTTCGGCAGAGGAGGTAATGGATTCTTTGCAGATTTCCAGAGGTAATGCTAACCAAAATATTCGCTCATTGATAGACTGGGGGTTAGTAAGGCGGGAATGTAAAGTAGGAGAAAGGCGGGAGTTTTTTGTGGCAGAGAAGGATATGTGGCGGGTAGCAATTCAAATTATTCAGGAGCGTAGAAAAAGAGAGCTTGCTCCTATCCTTCAAGCCCTTCAAGAAATAAAAAATGTGAGTGGAGTAGGAGACGAGGAGGAAAAGCAACGCTTTATAGAAACTGCCGAAAAATTGAATCATATTATTGGTCAAGCGGATAATTTTTTAGACTTTGTAGTAAAATCCGAAAAAAACCTCTTGATAAGCACCCTGATGCGACTTATTCCTAAAAAATAAATGATAAAGAAATACCTTCCGTATATACAACTACATACGGCTATTATTTTATTTGGATTTACCGGTATTTTGGGTAGGTTAATTAATGAAGAAGGGATTAGTGGACCTTTACTTGTTTTTTATCGGTTAGTACTTACGCTTCTGAGCCTGATAATTATCTTTCCTGTAACTCTGAAAAATATCTTTTCGATGAAGTTTGGTGAGGTCATGAAAATTTCCGGAATAGGGCTAATCGTCGCGTTACATTGGGTTGCTTTTTATACCTCTATTCAGGTTTCTAATGTAAGTCTTGCATTATGTTGTCTGGCTGCCTCTCCTTTTTTTACTGCCATTATTGAGCCGTTTGTCTTTAAGCGAAAAATAGCGAAAATAGAGATTTATCTGGGCATAATTGTGATTATTGGGTTTGTGTTTGTGTTTGGGTTTTCTTTTGAATACGTATGGGGCATTGTCATCGGAATTATTTCGGCACTTTGTGCCTCTATTTTCAGCGTATTGAATAAAACGATTGCTTCCCGATACAACACCTACGTAATCATGGCGATTGAATTTACTGCTGGTATCGGGCTACTTGTAGTCTGTATGCCTTTGATTCTTGCGATTTTCCCGACGGAGCATTTTTTACCTACTACAACCAAAGCATGGGTTTACCTTGGGGTACTTGCATTGCTTTGTACTACGCTTGCGTATGCACTCTCTATTTTTTCGCTTAGGCATCTCTCTGCTTTTACCACAAACTTGAGTATCAACTTGGAACCGGTTTATGGGATAATTATGGCGTACTTCTGGTTTCATGAGCATGAGGATTTGTCTCCCGGGTTCTACTATGGTGCAATTCTGATTGTGTCCACCGTTTTCCTTCACCCTGTATTACAAAAGCGGCTACCTTCTTGATTTTGATAATATCCATATATTTCTTTTTTTTGTGAATCAATTAAAGGAATATGGAAAATATAGGAACTGAAAAACGCGAACAAATGCTTCAAAGTGTAAGGGAGATTATCCTCTCTCCCATGGAGAAAGATTTGAAAAATGTAAAATCAGAAATTCATTATCTAAAACAAGAACTCACGGAAGAACCTCACTTCTATGGTCGCCTTAATCCATATTTTGAAGAAAAAGTAAAATACCTCCAAGCCGAGTTTCCTACACTTTTTGGACCATTTCTTAGCACCGCCGTTAGAGTACAACTCCAAAGCTCTAAGGAGGACTTCGTAGATGCGATGTATCCCATTTTAGGGTTGCTTGTCCGGAAATATATCAACAACGAAATCCAAGTATTAGAAAAAAAGATAGACGATTGGTTTGAAAATATTACGAGCTTTAATTATTGGAAAGAGGTACTTAGCGGTATGATATTCGGGAAGAGGGAAACAATTACGCCTCCTTCTATTATTCCTGACCCGGAGTTACAAGAAATATTTGTGATGAAAAACGACGGCTCTGGCATACTTCTCGGGCAATTGTCCTTCAATAATCTTATGGACACAGATATGGTAGCCGCAATGTTTGAAGCAATCATGGGATTTATGGAGCAGGCTTTCCGTAACCCTAATCAGCAATTACAAGAGATTGCTTTTGACCAATACAAAATCCTCATTTATTCCGCTCTTCATTTTCAAATCGTATTTGTACTAAGCGGAATCCCTAACCATAGATATAAAAACCAACTGAATGATAACCTCATAGAGTTTATCTCTCTTGTAACTATCAATGCCAACACAGAAGCTGACGAAACTGTAAAGAGTGAGGTCGAAATGCTGCTTAAAAACATATTTGTCAGAGATAAAATCTTAAAATAGAAAGGGTGTTTTACCCACATTCAGTAAGCAAAATAATATTTTATGCCTTAAAAGCACTAAGGCTATTTATTACACCTGCTAAATATACGACCTTCTAAAAACATTGATTATACATTTTGTCTCATAACAAGCATTTTTCCTTTAGGAAAGATTAGGTATCTGTTTCGTATTTTTTAAAAAAAGTAAAAAAAATTTGGTTTTTGTTTATCTCTGTCGTAAAATTGTTGAAAATTATTAAAACCAATTCTAAATGTTTGATTGTCTATGGAAGTAACAAGATTATTCGACATCCTCCCCTACCAACGGGAAAAATACCCCAAAGAAGTTTGCCTTGCGGGGAAAATTAATGATAAATGGAAAACTTACTCCACAGATGAGACCATTGATATGGCGAATAAGGTAAGTAGGGGGCTTATCGGGATAGGAGTAAAACCCGAAGATAAAGTAGCCATTATTTCGACAAGCAGACCTGAATGGCACTTTACGGATATTGCTATCCTGCAAACAGGGGCGATTAGTGTACCTATGTACCCTACTATCAGCGCGCATGAGTTTGAGTATATATTCAATCATGCAGAAATCAAGGTGGCTTTTATCGGAGACCAAAAGATATATGACAAAATTGTCCAGATAAAAGACAAGGTTCCTACACTTCAGACGATTTATACCTTTGATGAAATCAAGGGGTCTCTTCATTTTACGGATTTGATTAAGGCGGGGAATGATATAAGTCAGCAAGAGGTGGAAAGCCGAAAAGCGGAAATCTATCCTAATGATTTGGCTACGATTATTTACACTTCCGGTACAACGGGAAACCCCAAAGGCGTAATGCTTTCGCATAATAATATTCTTTCAAACCTTCATGCTACGGTTGCTGTCTTGCCATTGGAATCTAGCTATAAAGCACTTAGCTTCCTACCACTCTGCCATATTTTTGAGCGAATGGTGCTATTTACCTATACTTATGCTGGCTTATCTATTTATTTTTGTGATAATCTTGAAAAAATAGGGGAGTATTTAAGCGACGTAAAGCCACACTTTTTCTCTTCTGTTCCGCGCTTGTTAGAAAAGCTCTATGAGAAGGTTATCGCTACGGGAAATCAGGCTACAGGACTCAAGAAAAAGATTTTCTTCTGGGCAATTGGTTTAGCTTTGAATTATGAAATTGATAAAAATCAAGGAGCTTGGTATAATATGCAGCTTAACCTTGCAAGAAAATTAGTGTTTAAAAAAATCACAGATAAATTAGGAGGCAACCTCATCGGAATCGTTACAGGAGCGGCTGCTTTACCTGCTAAACTTTGTAAGGTATTTAACGCTATGGGGGTAAAGGTACGGGAAGGTTTTGGACAAACAGAATCCTCCCCCGTGATTTCGTTTAATCGCTTCGAGCCCGGAGGTACGATGGAGGGAACGGTCGGATTGCCCATCTCTAATGTAGAGGTAAAAATTGCTGAAAATGGAGAAATTCTTGCCAAAGGTCCCAATATCATGTTGGGATATTACAAAAATCCGGAAGCAACAGCAGAAACAGTTGATGCTGATGGCTGGCTTCATACCGGAGATGTGGGCATGATGGTAGAGGGTAAGTTTTTGAAAATCACAGACCGCATCAAAGAACTTTTTAAAACCTCCGGAGGAAAGTATATCGCTCCGCAGCCGATTGAGACCAAAATGAGAGAATCCTTCTTTATAGAGCAAATGATGGTCATAGGCGAAAATCAAAAATATCCCGCCGCACTGATTGTCCCTGCATTTCCGTACTTAAAAGTTTGGTGTCAGGAAAATAATGTCCCGTGGTACGAAAATGATATGAAAAAAACATTGTCTCAAGAGGCAATTATCCGCCGCTATCGCGAAGAAGTCGATGAATATAATAAAGAGTTTGGAAGTTGGGAACAAATCAAAAAAATTGAGCTTATGTCCGATGAATGGACGGTGGATACAGGGGAACTTACTCCTACCATGAAATTGAAGCGGAGAATTATCAATGAAAAATATAAAGGAGTGATTGAAAAAATCTACGGGTAGTCAATGCGTCTTTCTGTTACCCAAAAAAAACCTCCTATACGGGAGGTTTTTTTTGGGTAACTCGTAAAAATTACAGGTTTTTGATAAACTTAAAAGTATAATAATCTTGTTTTTGGTCCACCTGAATAAAATCCATAATAGAACGAATCAATAAAACTCCCATTCCTCCTTTGGCGTGGTTTTGGATTCGTTCTTCATTCGTTTGAGGTTCGTAGCTATCTATGGGGAAGGCTTGTCCTACGTCTTTGAGTTCCACAAACAGTTGTTCCTCGTTTCTATAGAGGGTAAGTTCGATGTGAGAGCAACCGTCACATTGGTGTTGATGAATGATGGCATTGGCACAGGCCTCGTCCACAGCAAGCACTACTTGCTCCATAATGCGATGATTTACCTCCATATTTCTAAGGTTATTCCTTACAAAGTCCCTTATTTGAGAAAGGTTGGAGATACTGCAATATACTTTAAGGCGCGATTTCATGGGATATTAAATATTTTTTGTGCCTCTTGGTCGTGATTTATGATAGTAACCAATTTATCTAGTCCTAATAACTCAAACACATCTTTTACGTTATCTTTCATTTGCCCGAAAATCAACTTTCCGTTTTTTTGTTGGATATCATCAAGGTAAGAGATAAATACTCCAAGCCCGGCACTAGAAATATAGGTTAGTTTACTACAATCTATGTAATAATTTAACACTCCTTCTGAAAGCAAAGTGCTTATTTTTTCGTCCATATCTAAGGAGGAATGTGCATCTAACTCGCCTTCTGGAGCCAGCAAAACATAGCCCTTTTCTCTCTTTTCGTAAATATTCATCCGCTGGGATTATTTTCTATTCAGGTTTATTGTAACAAATACGTAAACAGCCCGATAAGGTTTAATTTTCAGGTGTTTTTCTCAGAACTTAACGATACAAACCGTCATATCATCTTCGTTCGTTTCACTCCGATTAAACGCCATTACCTCACGCCTTATCGTTTCCGCAATCGTCCTAGCAGAAAACTCTTTTTGGATATCCACAATTCCACAAACTCTCTCTATTCCAAATTCCTCTCCTGCTTGGTTTTTCGCTTCTAGGATTCCGTCCGTAAGGAGAATCAGAATGTCTCCTTGTTGGTAGTATATCTCTTCTGTATTATTTACAAAAGCTTTATATTGATTATTTTTGATAATTCCAAGACCGGGACACCCGTTTTTATATGTGGTTACTTTGTCCGTTTTAGAATTGTAGAATATCGTAGGACAATGCCCCGCCCTCAAAAAAGAAACCTCTTTCTCTGCGAGGTTAATTTCTACATAGGTCATCGTAACAAAAACACCGCGTTGGAGGCTGCGACATAGGGCTTCATTGGCATGAATCATAAATTCAGACAAGGAGAGTTGCTGAGGAGAGAGGCTTTGAAATATCCCCTTCGTAACTGCCATATAGAAGGCTGCGGTAGTTCCGTGTCCAGACACATCTCCAATGACTACTTTAAAAAGATTTTTATCGGGAGTAGAAAAGTCATAAAAATCGCCTCCTATTTCCTCCGCATAATCATAGATTACGGCTATATCTAATCCGGCGGGCTGCGGAATTTGCTCCGGTAAGAGCGAATATTGTAACTCTTTGGCAATTTTTAGCTGTTCCTGATAGCGTTCTAGTGCGATAGAGTTTTTTACTAATCGGATATGCTCCAAAGCGGCTCCGGTTTGCTCCGCAAGGCTGTTTACTGTCTGAATCGTAAATTCTTCAAACCCATTACTATATTTCTTTATAAGGATAAGCGAGCCATAGAGAATATTATTGTAAAAAATAGGCACGCCTAAAAGAGACTTGTAAGGAGAGTCGGTATTCTTAGAAGGATTATAGAGCCGCTTTATATAATAGGGCGATTTTTCAAGTAGTACTTGATGGGTAAATAGATGATTGGGAGAGATTTTTTCAATTTCGTAATCCTCTACCTCTGATTTACATATTACCTCTATCTGTGAATTTGCTGTATTAACTACCGAAATCCAGCCGGCATCTGCGTCAGAGAGCAGGATTCCCCCATTTAGTAAGGTAGAATAAATATCGGGAGAATCTAAATTCGTAAGAATTGCTTGATTAATCTTGGTAAAAACTGTATTTTTAACCTCAAAAACCGAAGAAGCCGGAAGGTTAAAAAAAAGAACGAGCATTGAAAACCCTATGTAAGACAAACCAAGAATAAGAATAATGATAAGAATATTGAGGTATTCATGGTTGCGGTTGTAAAAATTAAATAAACTACCCATAGTAGTTAAGGCTACTCCATAGAACACGAATAGAATAAAAATAAGTAATAATAGTCCTAATGCTTTAAGCTTTTGCCCTGATGTAAGCTGATAAACCCAGCCTACATCGGTTGCTTGATTAGAAATACGGAGTCCGGAAGATAAAAAAAAGATGATAAAATAAATAGAAAAAATTAGAAAAAACGAAATAGAGGTGAAGCCTGGTCCTCCTCTTGGGACATATTGCTGAATATTTAGAGGATTGATAGTAAGTATTAAGCCAATCACTATACTAAACTGGATAATATTCCAGATTATTACTTTTTTCGAGTTTTTTTGGTATAAAATAAAACGTCTAAACACTACGATAGACCAAGCAAAAAAGATAGTAATAGTGTACCAACAAAGGGAATAGGCTACAGTGCCTAAGAAATAAATATTTGTATGAAGAGAAAGGTATTGAGTAATAAAAAATACCATTAGCATCCATACTACTCCTATAAATCCAATGTTGAAGTGCTGCCAGAAAATGGTTACGACATCAAATTTTTCTTTTCTTTCAAAAATCAAAACAACAAATAGTCCATTAAATAAATAAAATCCGAGCTGAAGAAGTCTATACCACCCACTGAACTCTTGTACTTCATACTCTGAAAAAACCGCTTGCTGACTATGGTTAAAAATATGGGTAATTGTGATTAATATCCAACAAACCGCCCCCGCAGGAAATGCAGCAATCCGCATTATCTGTTCAAATACTGTGTATATTCGGGAGACCATAATGAATGAGGCGGGTTTAGTTTTCGGGCATGTAAATATCCATTGCCCAATCGAAGCGCGAAGCAGCAGAAACAGCCCAAGGCGCTCCATTATTTTCGATATTCGTAAACATTCTTGCCCATGATTCGGGTATCTTAGATTCTTCCATCACCAAAAAACGACGAAGGTCAAGAATAACAGAGAGGTGGTCTATGGTAACGGGACAAGATTCTACGCAAGCATTACAAGTGGTACAAGCCCATAGTTCCTCATTAGAAATATAATAATCACTAAGTAGGCGGTGAGTAGCGGCTTCCGAATTGCCTCCATTTGGAGCGACGTATAGCCCGTTATTGTCTGGAGTGAGGCGATTTATCTGGATTTCCTCCATTCTGTCCCGTACATCCATAATGATTTTGCGGGGAGAAAGTTTTTTTCCTGTTATATTTGCAGGGCAATTATCAGTGCATCTCCCGCATTCGGTACAAGTATAGGCATCCATCAGATTTTTCCAGGAAAGGTCATTGGTATCTGCTGCGCCAAAGCGTTTAGGTGCGTTTTCTATCAATGGAACTTCGTAGGAAGGGTCAAAAGCGGCTTTTACTTCATGAAATACTTGCTCCATGTTGTCAAATTTTCCGGCGGGAGTAAGTTTTGAGAAGAACACATTCGGGAAAGCCATCATAATATGAAAATGCTTGGAGGCGGGGATATAGTTCAAGAAGGCATAAATCCCGATGATATGCGCCCACCAACCGAAGTTTTTCAAAAACTCAAGAATGATGAGATTATTACCAAGCACTCCCGAAAGAAGGGTAGTAAAAGGGAAACTACCCGGTAGTTCTTCTTCGCTTACTGTTGCCAATTTTACGTCAGCAGCATTGAATAAAAATAATGCGCACATCAATACAATTTCGGTTATCAGAATGATATTAGCATCTACATAGTTGGTGTGTTTCATCTCAATACCCGAAAACCGCTTAATCTTCATTACGTTTCTTCTCCATAGCAATACAACACAAGCAATCACTACAATTACCCCTAATATTTCATTGACACCCATGAGTAAACTATACACGGGACCCAAAAAACTCAACACGCGATGCGTACCGAATAAGCCGTCAATTAGAATTTCCAGCAGTTCAATATTTATCACTAAAAACCCTACATATACAAAAAGGTGTAATATCGCGGGGATTGGCTTTTTAAACATTTTTTGCTGCCCGAAAGCAACAAGCATCATTTTTTGAAATCTCTCCGAAAAATTATTGCGCCGAATTTCGGGTCTTCCTGAATGAATATTTGCCATTACCTTCCGGAGCTGCCCAAAAAAATTCCAAAAGGCGAACGCCGTAATGGCTGCAAATAAAATATTGTCTATCAGATGCATATAGCGTTATGAATTATTCTTTATCGTAATGAAAGCGAAAACGGATACAAGCATAGTAAGTTTTTTAATGATTTCCAAAAAAAATAGATTTCTACGCTATATAGTATCTCCACCATGCTTAGATTTTGGGATTACCCTCAGTTGAATAATTTTGGTAGGAGTTGCTTTTAGAACCTTGAAAGTATAGAAATTATCAATATCATAAAGCATTGTCCCTTCCGGAGGGATATCCTCTGTTTCGTGAAGTATATATCCGCCAAGAGTAGTATAGTGTTCTGATTCGGGAAAAGAGAGATTATGTTCTTCTATCAAGTCATAAATATTTAGCCTCGCTCCTACCACTAAACTTCCATCTTCATTTTTTTTAAAAACCATATCTTCTTCCTCTGGGGTATTTTCGACTTCATCGTGTTCATCTTTTATTTCACCAAAGACTTGTTCCATTACATCTTCTACCGTAATCATTCCAGCGGTCCCTCCAAATTCATCTACTACGACGGCAACACTTTTCTTTTTATCCCCAAATTCTTTTAACAATACATTGGCAGACATTACCTCCGGAACTATTAACACCTGCTGCAAAAGCGGCAAAAAGCTATCCGGACTACGAAAAAGGTGAGTAGAATGTACATATCCTATTATTTGGTCTAAATTTTCTTCATATACCAAGATTCGGGAGTGTTTGGTTTCAATAAACTGTTTTTTTAGCTCTGACATCTCCGCCTCTTTGGATAGTGCTACAATCTCTGTACGGGGTATCATCATTTCCCTTACCCTTGTTTCATGCAGGGTAATAGCATTGGTCAGCGTTTCGGTATCAAGCTCTTCCATTGCTATCGGTTCACTGCTATCTATGATTTCTTGAATATAATTTTCAAGGTCTGCTTTGTTGATTCCTACGGTTTGATTATCGAAGGGAATCCCCATGATTTTTAGCAAAAGGCGGGTAGTTGTATTGGCAAGAATGACAAGTGGGTAAAATAAAATAAAGAAAAACTGAAGAACATAAGCTGAAGGGTAAATAATAGAGTCTGCAAGCCGGCGAAAAATTGCTTTGGGAATATATTCTGCTACAACGAGCAAAATGAGGGTATCAATAATTGATTTAATCAGGGAAAAAAATAAATAATTTTCTGTAGGTTCTACGCCTAGTGCCTTCTGGTAAAAAAAAGAAAAGAAAAAATCAATCTGAAGTGTATAGAGTATCAGGGCAAGATTATTCCCTATAAGTATGGTAATGAGTACTTTGGAGATATTTTTTTTAAAGAAAGATAAAAATCGGGCTGCCGGACTACCCTGACGGGTACGTAGCTCAATTTTTACCAAACTCGAGGCGAGAAACGCTATTTCTACTCCGGCAAAGAAGGCGATAAGTGCCATTGCGAAGAGAACAATAAGCGTATGTAGAACAAAGGGGTGCATTCTTTTTTTTCTGAAAAGCTACTTTCAGCCACAAAGGTATAGTTTATTTCCGAAAAATGCAATTTTAGCTTTGTGAGTTCTTCGCTGGTATCGAATGTCCCTCCTTTTCTAAAAGCCTATGGAGAATAAGTCCTATGAGAGCAGTATTTTGTGTAAAAATAAGAATCAAGTCTGTTTATGATTTTACTTTATGGCTAAAAATCCGTATTATTGCAGCGTGAACCATTAGAAATACATGATTGAAAAAAACAGACTAGTCCTTCAGCAAAAACAAGAAAAAGCCTATCTGATTGGGATTGCAAACCAGAAAACGCCTTATCTTAAAGCAAAAGAATATCTCGAAGAACTTGCTTTCCTCGCACAGACTGCTTCCGTGATAACCGCAGGCTCTTTTATTCAAAACTTAGACCGCCCTCATCGGGCTACTTAAGTAGGAACCGGAAAACTCACCGAAATTAGTCAGAAAGCCCATGAGAATGAGGTAGAATATCTTGTTTTCGACGATGAGCTTACTCCCATGCAGTTAAAGAATATCGAAAGAGAGACAAAGCTAAAAGTACTAGATAGGAGTTCTCTCATTTTGTATATTTTCTCTATGCACGCCCAAACAGCTCAAGCAAAAAAACAAGTAGAACTCGCTCAATATCAATATATGTTACCGCGTCTTACACGGTTGTGGACTCACCTTGAGAGGCAAAGGGGAGGTATCGGGATGCGGGGAGGCGCGGGAGAAAAAGAAATAGAAACCGACCGCCGGATTATTCGGGATAAAATCGCAGAACTAAAAAAAGACTTAGAAAAACTCGCTCGCCAGAACGAAGAAAGAAATAAAACAAGAGGCACCCAAATTCGGGTGGCATTAGTGGGCTACACCAATGTTGGCAAATCCACGATTATGAATCTTCTCACCAAGTCAGAGGTATTGGTTGAAAATAAACTCTTTGCGACCCTCGATACCACAGTCCGAAAAGTAGTGCTAAACTATACCCCTTTTCTGCTTTCTGATACGGTCGGATTTATTCGAAAACTACCGCATCACCTCGTAGAATGTTTTAAAAGCACATTGTTTGAGGCAAGAGATTCGGATATTTTACTACATGTAGTAGATGTTGCTCACCCCCAATTTGAAGACCATATCCAGATAGTAAATGAAACCCTTCGTTCTATAGGAATTGACAATAAAAATACGATTATGGTTTTTAACAAGGCGGACCTCCTCCCACCCGAACAAAGAGCAGTATTAGAGAAAACGTGGTTTGCGCATGAACACGAGTCAAGTGTCTTTATTTCTGCCACTGAAAAATGGAACACTGAAGTGCTACGTAATACCCTTACAGAAAAGGTTCGTGCCGTTTTTTGTTCCAGATACCCGGATACTAAGCCGGAATGGGAGCTATATAAATGGGAAGAAACTAATACAGACCCTGAATAAAATTCGGAAGGCGCGCCTCCTTGTTTTATTTTGTAGGGGTAAATTTCTCCACCACATTCTTAACCGGCTTGACCGTTTTGAGATAATCGTAAATTGCCCCGAGGTCTTCTGCGTTCATACCGGCATACATTGTCCAAGGCATAGGCGTATTAAACTCACCCGGAGCTACCTTTTGATGAATTTGGGTACTATCACTATAGGCTTTAAACTTCTCAATAAAGGTCTCTCTTGTGTAAGAAATAAGTTGTCCTTCCGGGTCAGGGGTTAAATTAGTCGAGCGGACTATCCCACCTGGAAGTTTGAACTCAAAGCCTCCCGCAAAATCCATACCCGGTAATTTATTCCCTCTGTTATCTGACTTTGTATGACACTCCTTGCACCCGCTGGCATTACAGAGATAAGCCCCATAAGCTACTTTATCAGAGGGGTTTGGCTTTGGAGTAGGCTCTGCGGGTTTGGGGATTGTGTGCATAATGAAATTCAGTGGAAAATCAGGGACTGAAGCTGGCAACTTATTTTCGATAGGCTTGAGAGTACGGATAAAAGCAATAATTGAGTAAATATCTTCTGTATCCATTTTATTATAGTATAGGTAGGGCATGACCGGAAATAAGGGGTCTCCTGTTCTATTTACTCCGCTTGTAATTGCCCGATAAATTTCCCCATCAGTCCAATCTTTAATCCCGGCGGGGGTGATATTCTTTGCTACATAAGTACCCGGAAATCCCAAATCATGATTAAAAACCTCTCCTCCTTTTCCTTCTGTACCAGGCTGATACGGACCAGAAAACTCCGTCCATATCCTTGTACTATGGCAGTCCATACAAAGAGACACATGATAAGCAAGATATTTTCCCCTTTCAATCCGCTCCGGCGTTATTTCAACCTTGATGTCTTTTACAGGAATGTTTGGTAAAGCAACTTTGAGGTAAGTAAGAAATCCAATAACACCAACAACAATTGTAAGGGAAACAAGCCCTAAGATTTTAAAGACCTTTTTCATGATAAAAAATATAATATAGTTAAAAAAAGAGATTATACAGCAGTAAGCAATTATAAGACTATTATAAAAATTATAGATTCAAAGAATAAATATAGGGATTGGAGCATAAAAAAGAGTACTATTTTCCGAGACAAAGCGCATGCCTCCCTGCCCTCGAACCGGATAAATCTCCTACTCTGCACCTCGTCCCAAAATTGCAAAACAAAAAATCATCTATCCGCATTACAAAGATACACAACCGAAGTATTAGATGCAAAAAAATATATACAAAAAGCAGGGCGAATGTATTAGAACAAAAATATATTCCTTCATCTATTTCATATATTTAGAACCCAAATATACCGTATGCAGTATTTCGTTTTCGCTCAACATGACTGGATACGGATTGATTTTCTACATAGTCCTCATAGTTTTTGGTACATTTAGCTTAAATATCCTTGTTTCAGAAGACAAGACATTGCTTTTTTTGTTACTTTTGTACAAAAATCCTTTCATGAAATATATAGTCCTTTTAGTCTGTTGTTTTGTTGGTTTAGGGGTCTATGCCCAGCCTTTTTCTCCTGCTGATTCGCTTCGGGGTGGGCTAACGACTTTTAGAACTTGTTTTGATGTAACTTATTATCGGTTAGATTTAAGAATTGAGCCAGACCTACATAGAATTGCCGGTTCTAACACCGTTATATTTAATGCAATAACCGACTTTAGTAGCTTCCATCTGGATTTGTACCCGGAAATGGATATCCACCAAATAGAGTGGAGAGGTAAGCGTTTGGAATATAGAAGGAGAGAGGGTGCCGTATTTGTGATATTTCCTGAAATGATACGAGAAGGGACAAAGGATTCTGTAAAGGTTACTTTTGCCGGCTCTCCGGTTATTGCTAAGAATGCCCCTTGGGACGGAGGGTTCGTATGGACACAATCCAATGGTAAGCCGTGGGTAACCGTTGCTTGTGAAGGGGAAGGCGCAAGCCTTTGGTGGCCTTGCAAAGACCATCATTCGGATGAGCCGGACAGCCTAAGCATATCTATTATTGTTCCGGATAATTTGGTCGCAGTTGCTAATGGAGAACTCAAAAAAACGGAATCCCTAATCGGTAATCTTAAGCGTTTTACATGGAAAGTCTCTTATCCCATTAATCTTTATAATGTTAGCTTGTATGTGGGAGACTATAAGCACCTTACCGATTTTTATCAAAATGCTTCGGGTAAACACAAAATAGATTACTATGTCCTGTCAAAAAACACAGAAAAAGCCTCTGCTCATTTTGCGCAAGTGAAACCTATGCTTGCCTGCTTTGAAAAATATTTTGGAGAATATCCTTTTTGGAATGATGGGTATGCGATTGTAGAAACCCCTTATTGGGGTATGGAGCATCAGGGGGCAATTGCTTATGGGAATCATTTTCAGAATGGAAACTGGGGATTTGACTTTATTATTATTCACGAATCTGCCCACGAATGGTTTGGCAATAGTATTAGTATGGAGGATAAATCGGATATGTGGATTCATGAAGCCTTTGCTACTTATGCAGAAGTAGTTTATGTAGAGGAAATGTATGGAAAAGAAAAAGCAACAGAATATCTAAACGAAATCAAATCAAAAATCCAAAATAAATCCGTAATTCTGGCACCACGTGGCGTATATTATAATCATTGGGAAGATGCCGATATGTATTTCAAAGGAGCATGGATGCTGCATACGCTCCGAATCGCTACTGGAGACGATAAGAAGTGGTTTGCTACACTCAAAAAATTTTGTGAAACCTATAAAATTAAAATCGTTAATACCAAAGAAGTAATTCGCTTTTTTAACCATGAATTAGGTAAAGATTACTCGTGGTTATTCGATGAGTATCTTAGGAATACCGAAATTCCTGAACTTCAATATAAAATCAAAAGAGCCAAAAAGACCATTACTGTTGAATATCGTTGGAATGCAAAAACCGAAGGTTTCTCTTTGCCCGTAGACATAAAATCTGCCAAGGGACAAGAAGTGATATTCCCCGAAGATCAATGGAATAGTATTCAATTTCAACAATCAAAAGATTTTAAAATTATTTTTCTAACGCAAAACGGACTTTTTACGGTGAAGGAGCTTACTGGAAATTAGTGCATAAGCAGTGAATTGTAAATAATAAGACTAAATAATTAATATTCAGGTATTTAAATGATATATATTTTCTTGGTTTGTTATTTACTTGTACTTCTATTGATAATTAAGTCGTTTATATTCCCAATTTTAGCTGAAAGATGAAAGCACCTATTTTTTCTCTATTTCTTCCTATTATCTTTTTGACACTGATTGGGAGTAAGTGTAAAAAGGAGCAAACTTTTTCGCCTTCCAGAATGAAAGTCGTAGAGGCGGTGTATGCTTCCGGAAAGGTAACTCCTTCCGATGAGATTAAAATTTTTTCTACTGGAGACGGGGTAATTATCTCTGGAAACCCAAAAGAAGGAGAAGTAGTACAAGTAGGAAATATCCTTTTTAAAGTGGCAGAAAGTGAATTAGAAACCGATATGAGGAAAGTAAGGGTGAAAAATGCAGAGGAGCTATACCATATTACCCAAGATAATTATTTGGATAATTCTGCGGCTTATGCCGAAATTGAGGCAGGAATTGCTACGGCAAAGCTAAAAATATCCAACGATTCTGTTAATTATGCTCGCTACAAAGCCCTCTATGACAAAGACGCTACCACTAAGGTAGAGCTTGAGCGTGCCGAAATCGCGCTAAAACTCTCTCGTAGCGAACTAGAAACCCAACACAAACGGGCAGAAAGACTAAAAAATCAGCTTTATACGGAAATGAAGAATGCCGAGGGGCAGGTCAGAATAAGCAAGGCAGATAATCGAAGTTTTGAGATTAAAAGCCCGGCTTCTGGTATGGTATTTAGTGTCTATAAAACACAAGGGGAAGCGGTCAAAAGAAGTGAGATAGTCGCCGTCATTGGGAAAGCCAATCAATGGATTTTGCAACTGCTCATAGACGAACAAGATTTGTATAAAATAAAAATAGGGTTAGAGGTTTTGGTTAATTTGGAGTTGCTTAAAGATAAAGTATTTCATGCCCAAATTTCAAAAATATACCCAACGATGAATACCGAACAACAATCTATACGGGTAGATGCTATTTTTACAGATTCCGATTTACCCAACCTTGTGGCAAATGCCTCTGTAGAAGCAAATATTATCCTCAACCAAAAAGAAAATGCACTTGTTATCCCTAAGCGTCTCTTGGTAGGAGATGATTCTGTTTTTATCAGAAATGGGGAAGAGAGAAAAAAAATAAAAATTCAAAAGGGGATAGAAAACATGGATTACGTAGAGGTACTATCCGGAGTATCTGATGAAACAGTATTGCTATCTTCAGAATAGTTGAACTTTTTGGAATTTGTATGATTGACGATTATGAGATATTTACTTCATTTCTATTACTCTGTTTGTCATTTTTATGGTGGTTATACAAATGCCCATTGATTAAAAATATAAATTATGTCTCACGAGATAGAAGTTAAAATCCTTGAAATTAATCAAGAAACCATCGAAAAAAAGTTGGTTCACGCTGGTGGTATCCTGCATTTTTCAGGGGAAATGTTGGCTGTTTTTTACGATACTCCTCAAAAAATGATTACCGAATCCGGTGCGGTTTTACGCCTCAGAAAGGAAGGTGAACAAGCGGTACTTGCTTTCAAAACTCCAACAGATATACATTCAGAAGCTAAAATAATGGAGGAAACGGAGGTTATTGTCAGTAATCCCGAAGCGATGCAGAAAATCCTAAAGGGTTTGGGATTCCACGAAATCAAAACTACTAATAAAATACGCCGTGAATATATTCTCCCCAATCGAGTAAAGGTAGTGTTAGACCAATATCTCGGTGAGTTGGGGAATATCCCTGTTTTTTTGGAAATAGAAGCACCTAATTTGCCTTTGCTCTATGAAACGGTAGCGTCTCTGGGCTATACAAAAAATGATTGTAAATCTTGGAGTACTTATGAGCTTGTAAAGCATTACAATACTCCTCAATAAAATAATTTTTCTGTTTCAAACGCTATCATCTATCAGTACGATAAATATAGACAATCCGGGTATAATGAATGGTATTTTAAAAAACAAAATAGGAAAAAAGATTTTTGAATCTGCTTTTGGAACCGCATGGGTAAAGGAAAAAGTAAGAAGATTTATAGAACACGTTTCAAAGGAGGAAAATATTCTGGATATTGGTTGCGGTAGCTGCAATATTGCCTACTTGCTCAAAAAAGAAGGTTACAATGTCATACCGGTAGATGTTGCAGATATGAGTTTTTTTCCGGAGGTCAAACCTATTGTATATGATGGCAGGAAGTTACCTTTTGCCGATGATGCCTTTGACACTTCATTGCTGCTGACCGTACTGCACCACACTTCAAGCCCGGAAGCCCTCCTCCAAGAAGCGGTAAGAGTTTCCAACAAAGTGATTATCATTGAGGATATATACTTCGGAGTATTCCAACAATACCTGACTTATTTTGCTGATACGCTGGTAAATATGGGTTTTAGTAAAATGACTTACCAAAATAAAACCGCAGTAGAATGGAGGACTTTGTTCCAACAAATGGCATTGAAGCCTGTATCATTTCGTTATGATAGGGTATTGTTTTTTTTTATGCAGGCAACCTATATTCTTAAAAGAGAAAAAGACAAAGATTAAATTCTTTCGCTTAGAAACGAAAAAAAAATGTACTTTTACCCAACATTTCATTTGGGTAAAAGCAGAATGCAACTTTCCGTTATTATTGTTAATTATAATGTAAAATATTTTCTGGAACAATGCCTCATTTCCGTACAGAAAGCCCGGGGTAAAATGCAGGTTGAAATTATTGTGATAGACAATGCGTCTTCCGATGGGAGTATAGAGATGCTAACGCAGAAGTTTGGAAAGGATATTACGCTAATTGCTAATGATGATAATCCCGGTTTTTCCAAGGCAAATAATCAAGGAATACACATTGCCTCCGGGAAATATGTGCTTTTGCTCAATCCGGATACTATAGTGGCAGAGGATACCTTTGAACAATGCTTTGATTTTATGGAAAAGCATACAAATGCCGGCGGACTTGGCGTAAAAATGCTGGACGGAAAAGGCATATTTTTACCTGAATCTAAACGCGCTTTACCTACCCCCTCTGTCTCATTCTATAAAATATTTGGACTTAGCGCGCTTTTTCCTAAAAGTAAACGCTTTGCTAAATATCATCTTACTTACTTGGATAAAAACCAAAATCACGAAATAGAAATATTGTCCGGTGCGTTTATGTGGATGCGCAAATCTGTATTGGAACAAATAGGATATCTCGATGAGAATTTTTTTATGTACGGAGAGGATATAGATTTGTCTTACCGAATCATACTTGGCGGATACAGGAACTATTATTTGGCAGATACAAAAATTATTCACTATAAAGGAGAAAGTACCAAAAAAGGTAGTCTGAATTATGTAAAGGTATTTTATCAAGCAATGATTATCTTTGCGCGTAAACACTTTCAAGGAAGCTATCAGACCGCCTTTATTATGATGATTCAATTGGCAGTATATTTGAGGGCGGCGGGAGCAATTGGGTATCGTCTGCTTCAACGATTGGGTTTCCCTTTATTAGAAGGGAGCCTGTTTTATCTTTCTATATTTATCATAAAAGAATATTGGGAAAAGAACATAAAATATATAGAAGGAGGGTATTATCCCCCCATGTTTGATTGGCTCGCTGCTCCAATTTACACCATCGTTTTTTTGGTTTTTCTGGGGTTAGCCGGTGCGTATAAAAAACCCTTCCGAATCAAACCACTTATTACTGCAATGTTTAGTGCGTTTATAGGGATTGCAACGGTTAGCTATATCTTTCCCCAGATTAATTATTCAAGAGCAATTGTAGGGCTTTCTTCTATTTTTTCGTTACTCATCACGATTACTAATCGTGGGCTTATAAATCTACGCGAAAAACGAAATTTCTTTTTTACGGAAGCCGTTACCAAAAGAGTAGTCCTTGCGGTAAGCCCCGAAAACCTTAGCGACCTAACCGCCTTACTTAATAAAGACAGCGCCTATCCGGTAAAAATTACAGGATATGTGAGTGTCTCCGGAGGGTCCGGTTGGGTAGAGGGGATAGAGTGTCTTGGCAGTATCCACCAATTACCCCAACTAACGAGGACATTAGATATTCAGGAAGTAATCTTTTGTCAGAAAAGCATTGACTCTAAAAGTATGATTGCTTGTATGGAAAGCCTTCATAGTACGGGGATTGAGTTTAAGTCTGTACCCCCAAATGCTAACTATCTCATCGGTTCTCAATTTATTCAGGTAGCAGCTCCTATCAGGAAAGTAGTCTCCCCCCTAAGCCGGCAAGATATTCTAAGAGGTAAAAGAATATTTGATATTGTCTGTAGTACTATTTTACTGTTAATCTTTCCATTAACTGTCTTTCTATACCAAAAGCCCTGCAAAGCCTTTCTTGCACTTAGGGAAGTGCTGACCGGTAAAAAGGGTTTTGTCGGATATATCCGCTCAGAGGGTTCTCCCAAGCTGCCTCCAATTAGGCAAGGAGTGTTGAATATGCAACAAAGAAGTCCCGAATCTCATGGCTTAAACCCCGAAATATTAGACCATTACTATGCCCAAAATTATACATGGGACCTTGATATTGAACTCTTATTGAAAGGAGTCGGCAGTATAGGCACCTTTCCATTTAATGAAAAACTGTAGGTTTTTTTTCAATCATTTGAATGGTTATGATAATGATTTTTCACTAGGAGGCTTCTTTTTTTACACGACCTAGTCATAGCCTGTCTTACTGATGCAGAGAAGTATTACCCATTGTAGTGGGAATTTTCTAGCTTGCTTTCAGTCAGAAGCCTATATGCCCCATTAAAAAAGTAGGAAAATGTATATAGTTTTTTACCCGTCTCTTTTTAGGCAGCAGATAAGTGCAGAAAAAGCATTAGTTTTGCACAAAATTTAAAAAAGACTTTTATATGCGCGTAAATATCCTTATTTGTTTGCTCTCAATCGCCTTTTTGTACATGGTTTCAGGTTGTAATCGGAGAGAAAATTTGGAAGATGAAGTTATCTTGAATTATCTGAAAGATAAAGGATTATCGGATAAAGCCGTAAAGACAACAGAAGGGGTATATTATTACATTGCAACAAGCGGAAACGGCAATCACCCCACGATAGATTCTAAGGTAACAGTGGACTACAAAGGCTATCTTACTGATGGGAAAGAGTTTGATTCCTCTTATTCTCTTGCCGAAAAACCCTCTTTTTACCTATATGAAGTAATAGAAGGCTGGCAAATTGGTATGCCTTTTTTTGACAAAGGGTCCAAGGGAACTTTATTGATTCCTTCGAGATTTGCTTACGGAAAAAATCCCCCTCCGGGTATCCCTAAAAATGCTGTGCTAATCTTCGATATTGAATTATTAGAGATTCAGTAACAATTTTTAAAAGGAGGAGTTATAAAGGTTATTCGTCATTATTTTATTTATATTTAGTTTATCATGCCAAAGATTTCAACAAGAGCGGAAGAAATGCCCGCTTCTCCCATTAGAAAGTTAGTGCCGCTTGCCGAAGATGCTCAAAAAAGAGGCAACAAAGTCTATTTTCTGAACATTGGTCAGCCGGATATTCCCACTCCTTCGGAATACTATGACGCTATCCGTAAAGCCAACCTTGAAGTACTTGCCTACAGTCATTCCGCAGGAAACGAGTCTTTAAGAAAAAAAATTGCTGAATATTATACCCGCTTAGGGCTTTCCGTTAATACAGATGAGGTGTTAGTAACTACCGGCGCCTCCGAAGCCCTTCTGTTTATTTTTATGACTTGTCTGAATCCTGGAGATGAAATTATCGTACCTCAACCTTTTTATGCAAACTATAATAGTTTCGCCCTTACCGCAGGGGTTAAAGTAGTGCCGATTACTACTCATATAGAAAATGATTTTGACCTTCCCGAAATAGAATCCTTTGAGGCACTCATCACCCCAAATACAAAAGCGATATTAATCTGTAACCCCGGTAATCCTACGGGTATTTTATACTCGCGCAAATCTCTTGAAAAACTTCGTGATATTGTGATAAAACATGACCTTTATCTCATTGCTGATGAGGTGTATAGAGAGTTTGTCTATGATGGACACAAACACCACTCTGTATTCTCACTTTCCGGGCTTGAAGACCGTGCAATTGTGGTGGACTCTATTTCCAAAAGGTTCTCTGCTTGCGGTGCTAGGATTGGGTGTGTGATTACCCATAATAAAACAGTAATGGGAGCTATTTTGAAATATGCACAGGCGCGGCTTTCGCCTCCTACGATGGGGCAAATCGGGGCAGAAGCAGTATATGATTTGCCGCAGACATTTTATGACAAAATCATCGCAGAGTACTCCGAAAGAAGGATATTTATGCTGGGAGAACTCAAAAAAATAGAGGGGGTATTATGTCCCGAAGTAAACGGAGCTTTTTATGCGATGGTAAAATTACCGGTGGACGATGCCGAAAAGTTCTGCCGCTGGATGTTGGAGTCTTTCTCTTACAAAGGGGCTACTGTAATGATGGCTCCCGCAAATGGCTTCTATGCAGACCCCTCTCTAGGTATAGATGAAGTAAGGATTGCTTATGTGCTTAAAAAAGAAGCCCTTGCCGCAGCAATAGAGTGCCTTTCCGAGGGACTTAAAGCCTATCCGGGAAAAAAAGACACACATACTCAACAAAAAGCGGTCTCTTTGTAGCTATCTTCTAATTGTTATAGAAAGGGCACTTCACTATTGCATGAGTGATTGAGAAAAACAGAATGGAACAAGTTTTCCTACGCAGGTGTGTTGAGCTTGCGCTCAAAGGAGATAGCCGCACCTTTCCCAACCCAAAAGTTGGGGCATTGCTTGTGTATAAAAATACAATCATCGGAGAGGGCTATCATGCGTTTTCTGGGGGACCTCATGCCGAAGTAAATGCAGTGGCAAGTGTGAGAGACAAGTCTTTGATTTCGGGTTCAACGCTTTATGTAAGCCTTGAACCCTGTAATCATCATGGGAAAACTCCTCCTTGTACAGAACTAATTATAAAGGAAAATATTCGGAATATAGTGGTTGGCTGTACTGACCCCAATCCGCTTGTAGCAGGAAAAGGAGTCGCAATGCTTCGTGAACACGGGGTTTCTGTGGTTTATGCACAAGACTCTGCTCCGTTTGAAAGGATTAATGCCCCCTTTTTTATCAATCAGCATGAAAAAAGACCATTTATTACGCTAAAATGGGCAGAGAGTGCAGATGGATTTATTGCGCCTTTTCCTCCTGCTCCCTATCCTATCACGGGGCAAGAATCCTTAGTTTTTTCTCATGCCCTCCGGCAGCAACATCACGCAATTATGATTGGGAAGAATACTGCACTGATAGATAATCCCCGCCTAACTAACCGTTATTTCCCCGGTAATTCTCCCATAAGGATTGTATGGGATAGAAAACTTAGCCTTCCCTCTACGCTGCATTTATTTGACAATGCAAGCCCCACAATTGTGCTTAATGATAGTTTTTCTGGAGAGAAAGGGTTGGTTCGCTTCCTTAAAATACCGGAAGAAGCCTCTAATGACCTATCTTTAACCGGACAAATTTTATATAAAGAATGCGGAATTTGTAGTATCCTTGTAGAAGGAGGTACACACTTGTTAAATCAATTTATTCAACAAGAATATTTTGATGAAATGTGGCGTTTTGTGGGTATCCCTCATCTATTCAAAGGGATTCCTGCTCCAAAGCTAAAGGATATAACATACACGGTTTCTGAAAGGGTAAAAGGATTCGATAGAATCTATCATTATCAAAAATAATCAACCTTTAAACGGAATAGGGCATTTTGTCATGCCTTAATTCCCTTGATTATTCCTCTACTAACCTCGGCAGTAAGAAACAATAAAATATCTGTTTTTTCGGGAGAATCCGGAATAGAATCAATAATTTCTTGAATTGCATGACTATAAGCATACCCCATGCAAAAGAGAATCTTATATATATCGTGCATTCGGTTTATTTGTTCTGAAGAAAATCCCCTTCGTTTAAGCCCAATTTTATTTACCCCTTCATATTGGACAGGGAATCTCCCTGCATTTACGAAAGGAGGAATATCTTTCCCAACCAAAGACCCGCCGGAAACCATTGAGTGTTTTCCAATTTTTACGAACTGATGAATGGCAGACATACCTCCAATGACTACGTAGTCTTCAATCTGCACATGGCCTCCCATATTCACGCTATTGGCAAGGATTACATTATCGCCGATGATACAATCGTGCGCTACATGTACATAAGCCATAATCAGGCAATGTTTACCTATAATCGTTGTATTATTATATTTTGTTCCTCTATTCAGGGTTGCAAATTCTCTAATTACAGTATAATCTCCAATACAAAGGGTACTTTCTTCTCCCTCAAATTTCAAATCTTGGGGGATTGCAGAGATACTTGCTCCGGAGAATATTTTACAATGATTTCCTATTCTTGCCCCTTGATGAACGACTACGTTAGAGCCAAGCCAGACAAAGCTGCCAATATATATATCCCCATGAATAGTGCAATAAGGCTCAATATGTACTCGATTTCCAATAAATAAATGATTCTCCTGATTTTTTTTATCTTCCTCCCAAAAAGCAAGCCTTGAGGCATCTGCCGAGAGAGAGCATCCCGTAGAAATAAAGCAATCTTCTCCAAGAGAAACCCCTGCTCCTATCTTAACATGAGATTCTATAATGGTATTATTACCAACTTTAACCCCTGCTTCAATGATGCAAAACGGACCTACTTTTACCCCTTCTCCTATTATAGACAGAGGAGAAATAACGGCTGAGGGATGAATCATATATTATTTATTACGATAAAACTATGTCTAAAAATGGTATAATTTTTATATAAGTGCTTCTTTTAGGCTTCGGTCTTAGGGACAACGCTTGCAATCAAATCTGCCGAGCAGACTATCTTACCCTCAACCCAAGCCTCTCCGGACATTTTACATATCCCTCTTTTAAAGACATCCATTGTTAATTTGAAATGAATCGTATCGCCGGGAATTACCGGTTTCTTAAAGCGGGCATTATCAATTCCTACAATATAAACCCATACTTTTGTGTAATCTTCTACTTTATTCATCAACATAATCCCACCAACTTGTGCCATTGCTTCAAGTTGAAGAACCCCCGGCATAATGGGGTTTCCTTCAAAATGTCCTACAAAAAAAGGTTCATTAATCGTAACATTTTTATAGCCTTCAATAACATTATCGTCAAAATGGGTGATTTTATCTACTAACAAAAATGGATAACGGTGAGGTAAGAGCTTCATGATTTGATGAATATCAAATACTGTTTTCGAACTTTCCATAATTTCTTGTATTTACATGGTTTAAATAAAAATTCGGGGACAAAGATAAATAAAGTATCTGTATTTATTAGCATTTGTTTTAGGGCTTCCCAAGAGGAATATCATATGGATATTCTATTACGCAAACAATCAATAAAGTGAAGGAAAAAGAAATCCCCTAACCTTATCGGATTGTGTGGATAGAAAAAAGGAATTGTAGCAAAGCCTCTGCATCAAAAAGATAGAGAATGCCATGAAG
>CAUJFT010000443.1 GCA_963169475.1 Bacteroidota bacterium
GATATTTCGGTAAGTGCTAATGCTAACTGTCAAGCGGTAGTGAATTGGGTAACGCCAAACTTTACGGATAATTGCCCCGGAGGCGTACTTAGTGTCTCTATTCCCTCGGGAAGTGCTTTTGTATTGGGAAATACTACAATAACCTACACGGCTACAGATGCTTCCGGAAATACCGCTACTTGCAGCTTTATCATAACAGTAACTGACGATACGCCACCAGTCATTCTTAACTGCCCAACCCCGATTCTCCAAAATGCGGGACCAAATTGCGATGCGATTGTCAATTGGGTCGTGCCAACTATTTCAGATAATTGTCCGGGTGCTACAATTAGTGGTAGCCACAACTCCGGTTCAGTTTTTACTTTTGGAACAACTACTGTAACTTATACTGCAACAGATGCCGCAGGCAATACTGCTACTTGTAGCTTTGACGTAACTTTACAAGATAACCTTCCTCCTATTATCAATAATTGTCCTAGCAATATGTTGTTTACGCTTACCTCGCGTTGTGATACGGTAATTTCTTGGGTTCCTCCTGTGATTACAGATAATTGTTCCGGCGTAATCGTTACTGCTTCTCACAACCCGGGAGAGGTATTTCCATTAGGAGTTACTACTGTTACCTATTCTGCAACGGATTCGTATGGAAACACTACCTCTTGTGCCTTTGATATTACTGTGAATCCCCCCTCTCCTCTGAACGTAGCCATTTCCCAGCAGGTTAATGCGAATTGTTTTGGGCAGACGGGGAGTGCGACAGTTTTGGCTCTTGGTGGGTCAGGGAGTTATCTCTATTCATGGACGGCTTCAGGTGGCCAGACTACGCCTTTTGTTACATTGAACGGAGGCTTACATACGGTAACCGTGACAGATGCGCTCGCCGCCTCTTGTGTTGCAATAGATACTGCTCAGGTTAATATTATTGTTCCTTCCCTGCTTACATTAAACACAACTAAGGTGGATCCTACTTGTTTTGGATTCAATAACGGGTCCGCTACCGCGCTTCCCGGAGGAGGAACCCTCCCATATTCCTACACATGGAATACGACTCCTATACAAAATACGGCAACTGCAACGGGATTGACAATAGGTACTTATACTATTACCCTGAACGATGCCAATAATTGTCAGCAAACTCAATCTATTACCCTAACCGAACCGGATTCGCTGTCTGCCTCAACCTCCCAGTTAAATGTAAAATGTTTTGGGGAGAACACCGGTAAAGCGGTAATTCAAGTGAGCGGAGGAACTAACCCATATAGCTACGTATGGACGGGAAGCACGTCTATCACGGGTACTGCCTTAGGGCTTATGTCTGGAAGCTATAATGTATCCGTTACAGATGGAAATGGGTGTATTATTGTCAGAAACTTTACGATTACTCAGCCTTTATCTCCCTTGATGGTTACCCCTTCACATACAGATGCTTTATGCTTTGGAGCATATAGCGGAACTGCAACCGTAACCGCTTCAGGAGGAACGGCTCCTTATACCTACACGTGGCATACCCTTAATCCAGACGTATATACCCAAACCGTTCAGGGTATTAAAGCCGGAAATTATTTAGTTACAGTAAGAGATGTAAATTTATGCAATGAAGTACTAACCATCTCTGTAAGTGAGCCGCCAAAACTAAGGTTGCAAATCACTGACCTGAATCACCCCTATTGTGATTTAGGCAATGGGTCAGCTACAGTAGGGGCTTCAGGAGGAGTAGCTCCTTATACATTCGAGTGGAATACGAATCCCACACAATCTGGACAAACTGCCTCAAGTATGGGAGAAGGTAGTTATCAGGCTTATGTTCAAGACGGGAACGGCTGCCTTGATACAGTCGCTCTTTCTCTGACAAATACGCCTCCAGCAGAACCTTTGTTTGTTAGTAACCCCGACAACCAAGAGCCTATTTTGCTTCAGAATGCGACTATTCAATTTATCAATCAGAGTACGGGTGCTGCTTCCTATTCGTGGAACTTTGGAGACGGATTTATATCCTCTGAAAACAATCCCGTCCACACCTTTACTTCTCCGGGTACTTATATGATAACGCTTACTGCAAATAATGGGTATGGAAGTTGTCCCGTTTCCTACGGATTGGCTTTTGAGATAGTTCCTGACGGGAGTATCTATGTACCCAATGCCTTTACTCCCAACGGAGATGGCTCTAATGACCTCTTTGGAGCATCTGGTGTAGGGGTCTCCCACTTTGAAATGCTTATCTACAATCGTTGGGGTACCCTTGTCAAAACCCTAAGTAGTATTACTGATACGTGGGACGGGAGGGATAAAGAGGGGAAAGACGTGCCGGAGGGGGTATATACCTATAAGTTATTTGTGAGATTGAATGACGGAAGGACGTTAGAAAAAGGAGGAACTGCTACTTTAATTCGGTAAAAAATCGATGCTTTATGCCCTCTCCTTTACAAGGATTATAGCTCGTAAGGAGAGGGCATAGTAAAAATATCCTTTTTACACCAGAACCCAATTTTGACTAAGTACAAGTTACAAAAAAAAACAAATAAAAAACGATAATAGGAAATCAAGTAAAAAAGGGTTGTTTTTGTGGTCTAAAACAAAGAAAAAACGAGAAGAAGACCACCGTTAATACTAAGTGCGAAAGAAGTCAAATCATTGGAATATATGGATTTGCATGATAGTAGCCCCTTAGTGTATTAGCGTTGTAAGGTGTTGATAATAAGTTTATTGTGTACAATAAATGTTGTGATATATAGTTCGACTACGATAACCCATTCATTAGACCGCTATGAATACGATTATCCACCTCTTAATATTTGCGAAAGGATTTGGAAGGAACTCAAAGCGAGCCGGGTGAGAATACAAGATTATGTAGATTTCCAAACACTTAAATGTAGTTTTTTTTGTTATGGAGAATATAGGAAAAATATTTGGTAGTGTCTTAGATGCCCAAACCACTTTGCCCGAAGAGTTTTTACAACGATGGAAAAACCTCAATACTTTGGTTAAAGTATAATCTATCAACAAAGGTATCGTTGGAACACGCTATTATATAAGTGATGAATCCCTCTCCAATCAAAATTCAATAATTAATTGTATTTCAATAAGTTAGTAAGAGATTGTTGGTCTATTGAAAACCTCTTACACCGGCATTTAGATGTTTCCTTCAAAGAAGGCAAATCTCGAATTAGAAGCGGATATGCCCCACAAAACTTAGCCATACTTAGAAAAATTACTTTACACCTGATTCAAAATGCAAAAGCCACTTTCGAATCATCATCACTAAAATCCGATACAAAATCTCTTTAAACATTAATACACTTATCGAATTATTCAATCTTTCGTGCGGTTGGTCTGGAAAAATTATGGGGCAGTAGTTGTATATAACTAAATTCTTCGTACCTTTGCAGCCCGAAAATGAGTGGGTTATATGCAAGCAAGAAAAACAGATGACCACATACCCGGTAAAGGATTTAGTAATCAATTTTCGGGGCTTTATTCCGCCGAAAAACGACGGGATTGGTGGCTTGCGCTTCCTAATGAATGGAGAAAAACCCTTGCAGGGCTTATTCTTGACAAAATGAGAAATCTCAGAAAATTAGGAGATGAGGACATACAGCGAATTTTAAAGATAGAAGAATTATCTATTTATGCAGACTATGATAAAAAAGGAAAACTAAAAAAGGTTATTCCTGACCTCAAGCCACTTCAATATTTTTCAAATCTAAATTCATTTCAATTATCTTATCATAACCCTCCCGATTTTGGCGAGCTTGCTTACCTGAATGGCTTAGAAGATCTTAATATTAATAATTGTGAGTTAATGAGCCTGAATGGGATTGAAAGATTATTTTATCTCAAAGACTTGTGTTTGAGTGAAAATAAAATCAGGGACATATCCCCTATACAGTCTCTTACGCTATTAGAAGATTTGGTACTGTCCTACAATGAAATTAAGGAGATAAGTCCACTTTCCGGATTAACCCTATTGAATACTCTTCATTTAGATAATAATAAGATTCAGGATATTAGCAGCCTCTCTATTCTGACAGGGCTTACTTATCTGAATATTGCAAACAACAAAATCAAGTCTTTAGAGGCTTTGGAGGCTCTTGAAAACTTAAATACACTCTATGTCTCCTCTAACCGATTGAAGGACTTGCGCCACATAGAGACCCTCGAAAGCCTCCTTAATTTGGATATATCCCATAATCAGATAAAATCCATTGAAGGAATATCCGGCTTAACCGAATTAAATCACCTTAATCTTTCTAATAATCCCCTAAAAAATGCTGCGCCCCTTGAATTTCTTGAAGGATTAGAAAGCCTCATGATATCTAATACCCTTATTTCATCTTTGAGCTTCCTTGCCTCATTAAGTAACCTCAATAACCTTGATATTAATTCTACCAAAATAGAATCATTGAAAGGGATTGAAAAATCATATAACCTGACAAATCTCCAATGTAACTGTTGCAATATTGTAGACCTAAGTCCGCTTGTTTTTCTCAATGGACTTCAGAATCTTCACATTGGGCACAATTCATCTCTTTATGACATCAGCCCACTCGCCAAACTTGATAATATCGGAACCCTAAGCCTCGTCAATACCCAAGTACAATCCTTAGAAAGCCTTGCGCAGATGCAAGAATTAAGATTCCTATATCTTGACAACACGCCCGTAGAAAGTATTGCTCCCCTAATGCAATTACCTAACCTTTCTTACCTATCCTTAAACGACACTAAGGTACCTACTGAACAAATAGAAAAGTTCCGCAAAGAACAACCCGATTGTATCCTAAGTAGCCCCCTATAAGTCCTCATTCTTATGCTATCTATTTACTCTGACGAATACTATATGAAGCAAGCATTTATGCTAGCCGAAAAAGCCTTCGAAGAAGGAGAAGTGCCTATTGGAGCGGTAATTGTCTCCGGGCATAAAATTATCGGAAAGGGATATAATCAAGTAGAAAAATTAGGAGATGCAACTGCACACGCGGAGATGATTGCTATCTCTGCGGCTTCCGGATATTTGGGTAGCAAAACTTTAGAGAACTGCACACTTTATGTAACCATCGAACCATGCCCGATGTGTGGAGGTGCATTATATTGGTCGCGTATTGGAAAAATTGTGTTTGGTGCTCCAGAGCCTAAATTTGGGGTAAAAAGTAAACAATTAGCCGTTCTTCATCCGAAAACAGAGATAGTAGGAGGATTGATGGAGTTTGAATGCAGAGAGCTTATTCAACGATTTTTCTTAAATAAAAGAAATTAATGCAACCCACCAGATTCCCATAATCGTATTAAGCCACTCAAAAAGAACATAACAATGGAACCGGGTATAAGATATTTCCAGCACAAGGTCGTTAATTGGTCCATTCTAAGTCGCGGATAAGTCCACCTTACCCATATTTGTAAGAGTATAAGCATAATCGCCTTAGCCAATAGCCAAAATACCCCCCAAAACATAGCCGCAACCCAACCCGTACCCGAAGTCCAAAGTGCAAGTGGTAGGCTACCTAAGTTAGGCAACGGCGTATTCCACCCACCAAAAAATAATATTGCCGCCAATAAAGAAACCAGCATCATCTTGGCGTATTCTGCCAGAAATATTACTGCAAATCTATACCCAGAATACTCCACATGAAAGCCCGAAACCAACTCCGACTCTGCTTCTGGAAGGTCGAAAGGAGCGCGATTACACTCCGCAAGCGTAGAAATAAAAAAGATAACAAATGCCACAATTAAATGAGGATAACGAACTATGTTCCAGCTCAAAAAACCGCCGACCTCTGTTATGTCAAACACCCCCCATAAATGAATCGGGACATCTGAAAAAATACCTTGCCTAAAAGATACCAATTGAAGGTTTAGTGTACCACTCATCATTACTGTAGCGATTATAGTCAGTGCGGTAGGAATTTCATAAGCAATCATTTGCGCAACTGCTCTTATCGCTCCAAGTAGTGCGTATTTATTACCACTTCCCCAGCCCGCAGCCAATAATCCTATCACATCTATAGCGATAATCGCCATAATATACAATACTCCTACTGAAAACGAAGCCGCAATCCACATTCTACTTACCGGAATAGCAGCATATCCGGCAAAAACCGAAATAAAAATGATAAGCGGAGCCGCTCCAAACAAGAGCGGTTGAGCAGCATTTGGCACAATAGTCTCCTTCAATACTAACTTTATTATGTCCGCAACTGTCTGAAATGCTCCATTAGGGCCCACCTCCATCGGGCCTAACCTATCTTGAATCCACGCAGAAACTTTCCTCTCTGCATATACCGCCCAAAGCGTAAATAGCGCGAGAAAGGTAAAGGTAAGTGCGACCTGAATGACTATAGATATATTGGGAACGGGAATCAACCTGACGTATAATTTAGATTAAGTATAATGAAGCGGCAAATTTAAGAAGTTTTTTTCTGACTAACCAAGTAAATATCTTACCCCAAAACTTCTTTGACTACTATCGTCTTCTTCGCTTCTTATAGATTTTTTCTCCCGAATAAACAAAAGGGGCTTTTAATTGAATATCCGCCGAATTTTTACCCAATAAAATTTCAAACACTCCATTTTCGGTTACCCATTGTTTCTTACCCTGGTGATAGTAAGCCAAATCTTCTGGTGAGAGTGTAAGCGTAACGGTACGGCTCTCCCCCGGTTTAAGTGAAATTTTTGTATAACCCTTCAGCTCCCGTGCAGGGCGAGGCAAAGCCGATTGAACATCTCTTAAATATATTTGAGGCACATCTGCTCCTTCTGTCTTACCGGTATTAAGCACCTCAAACCTAACGCTAAGGTCCCCAATCCCCATATAATTATTCGGCTCAACAGACAAATTAAAATAAGCAAAATTAGTATAACTAAGTCCAAATCCAAAAGGATAACGCGGCTGCAACGCATCTTCCTCTGTTATATAATATTTATATCCCGGCATCCAGCCCTCTGTAAAAGTAACTCTCCCGTCTTTATCTGTATCTAATAATCCATGGTAAGCAGGATTATCCTCCGCCTTGCGCGCTAAGCTAATCGGCAACCTTCCCGAAGGGTTCACCTTCCCAAACAAAATCTCCGTCAATGCCTGACCGGTATGAATTGTGGGATAAAAGGTATGTAAAATAGCAGTTGCACTATCTGCCCAAGAATCCATCTTAACCTCACCTCCCCCCTGAAGAACCACAATCACCTTTTTATTCACTGCCAACACCTCTTGGAGTAGCTTCTTTTGAGATTCAGGAAGTTCAAAGCCTCTGCCATACTGCTCCTCTTTAGGTCCATAACCCAAGCACATTACTACAATATCTGCCCTTTTTGCTACTTGTAACGCCTTGTTCATAGATGCCGAAGGGTTCTGTTCATATCCGAAAAAAATTGGAGACTCTGGTTCTGTACTGAAATATTCGATTTTTAGAGAATGAACGCCTTGTTGATTCCATGTCAATTTTCCCTCGTGGGTACGCCAAGTACCTTCCTCCCAAGCATCAATCAAGAGAGAATCATCTACATACATTCGCCACCCGCCACTACCAGTGCAAAACCAACGAAACTCTCCTTCTTCAAGATTCTCCATAACGCCTACCCATCGGGCAGACATCCCGGCATGAGTATTTAACCCTTCGTGCTTGCTGGATAAAATAATACCATTTTCGTTAGAAGTAACTTCTGAGAGAGTTGGATTTGTATCTAACTCTATTCCATCAAAATAATCGGCGTTTAGCCCTTGAGTCTGAAAATCATTATTTGTATAAAATTCGTTCTTTCTTGAAATTGCTTCTACAGTCTCAAAGCCTTTTTCGGACAAGACCTTTACTCCTTCCGGCTTGTAGATGAACATTGCTTCCGAAAAAGACAATTCTCCATTTACCTTTTTTCCGGAAAAGTTACGCTCATCCCATAAATCCAACGTATTAGCATAGGGTCCTATAAGTGCTATAGTAGGCTTTGTATCCGCAGAAATGGGTAATATCCCTTTATTTTCTAAAAGGACTATACTTCCTCTTGCAATTTCAAGATTTAGTTGCGGAGTAGTTTTGAGTAGGGGAGTATCTACCACAATGGTTTGCTTCCCCTTTATTTGCTCATAATGGAACAACATTCTCAATATTCGCTCCACTTTGTCGTCCAATAATCCTTGTGTTAGTTTGCCCGTAGTGATTCCTTCCTGCAAAGAATCAACCGTAAAATAACGGGTTATGGGTAATTCCATATCTATTCCGGCTCTTGCCGCAGCTTTGCCTGAATAAGGTTTTCCCGTAGAAGGGGCAATGGCAATCCCTTCCATCAAACACTCTCCTTTGAGTATATCCGTGATATACAACTCCGATTGGGGAAGATACTCTTTCCCTATTGTCGCCTTGCCCACTACTACTCCCGCTGCCTTACCCTTATCTATTGCCATTCGGTAAGGAACTAAAAAAACCTCTTCTATTGCTCTCTCTTCTGCCTCAATCTGGATTCCTTTATGAGAGTAAAGCGGATAATCCGCAATAAATCCCGTGGGAAAAGCCATCACTTTTTCGGATTGAACCCCTTTTATTAACGCAGTAGCAGTATAACCACTCAAATAACTATCTTCACTAAAATGCGTCTCATTTCCTCTATCAAGCACATGGCGATACAAGTTTATATCGGGACCTATCAGCGCACCGTAACCATGCTTGCGCGCAGTTCGGGCAGTAAGCCGCCCCAAGTGAAAAGCCAAATCCGAATCCCAAGATGCTCCAAGTGTAAGAGAGGCCGGATAAGGGTAAACACCAGCTTCGCTTTCCGGATAAAAGTAAAATGAACCTGTTTTTATATCTGCCAACCCGTACTCCGCAAATCCTTTTATCTTCCCACTCTTATAGCCACTCAATAACGCAATCTTTTCAGAGGTACCCATCTTTGCTACTATTGTATCTATCTTTTGCTCAATCTCCGGATTTATATACCGATAAAATTGACCCGAAGATTCTTGCCCAAAGTATGAAATTAAAAACAGAGAAAAAATGAACTTCAATAGTAGGCTATTTTTCATATAGGAAAAATAAGTTTAATTTGTATTGATGTCAAAGGTATTGCTTTTTTATGAAATACAAAAAATGTATGCTACTTATCAAAACAAAGCCCCTCATTTATCGATAAATTGGACTTTACCAACTTAAAAGTCTATGTATTACGTTTCCAACTCCTTAAATTAAAAATAACCTTTGAGTAAAGTTCCAAAGATTTACCTTATGTTTTTATAACAGAAGAACGAAAAAACGGTATCTTTGTGCGCAAACAGAATTTGAATATGACACGCTTGACTTTTTCATTATCGTGGGAAACAACCAAAGAATCTCCTCACGGGTTAGACTTGGACATAGCCGCATTTATGCTTAGTGCTGAAAAAAGAATCCCAGAAGCAAGGAATTTTGTGTTTTACAATAACATCTCCTGCCCCGATAAAGCCATCTTTTTGGCAGAAGATGACCGTACCGGTCAAATTGGAGAAACAATAAATATAGACTTGACACGTATTCCCTCTCATATTGAAGAAATTATACTCGTTGCAGGAGTTTTTGAGGGTGAACAAAAGAGCATTACCTTCGGAGATACCCGAAATGCCGTAGCCATTCTAAAAGAAGACGACACTCAAACAGAAATTTGTCGGTATATTCTCAATATCGCCTTCCCTAATGCCGTAACGATGGAGTTCGGGCGACTATTCTACCGCTTCAACCGCTGGCGTTTTGAAGCACTTGGAATCGGCTATGCCGATGGTTTTTCCCGATTTGTGGATAAATTTGTGGTCTGATTCCCTTACCCCTAATCCTTTACTTAATCCGGTCTGTAAAATAAAAATATTACTCCAAAGAAAGGACATTTTCATACCCTCCTCCGTTTTGTTTTGTGGAAATCATCAGAAAATCTTATCTTTGCGGTTATATTACTAAGCCATATATCATAGAAAAACATAACGAGATGCGTATAATTTTCAGGATAAGGTTAGATTGCCGGATAGTAATTATAAAGATTTTGAAATCATTTTTTCTACAAACCAATTCGTAATTAGTATAAAATGAAGGGTGTTTTTCTTATAACTGTATCTATATTTTTATTGTGGGCATGTAATCCCCCAACCACCGGAAACCAACAATCAGGAAGTACGGAATCTTCTACCTCCGGCGAGATTTATATTGCCGTAGATGAAAACTTCCGTCCGGTCATTGATTCGGAAATTAATGTATTTCATCACTTGTACCCAAAGGCTAAAATACACCCTGTCTATCTCCCCGGAGAAGATGCTATCAAAAGAATGATAGGCTCCGATACTTTCCGGCTTGCCATCGTTACGCGGAACTTATCCAAGGAGGAAGAAGACTTTGTTAAGACACAAAATACCTCTAATCGTCCGATGCCGATTGCACAAGACGCAATCGCCGTAATTGCTCATAAAGATAATCCCGATTCTGTACTAACTACTGAGCAATATAGAGGAATCTTAACCGGAAAAATCACCAGTTGGAAACAGATTAACCCCACTTCCAAACTAGGGGCGATATTGTTAGTCTATGATGACAAACGCTCCGGAACGGTTACTTTTATCAAAGATAGTATCCTAAAAGGGGAAAAACTATACGAAAAAGCCTATACTGCCAATGGTAGCTCTAATGTGTTGGATTATGTAGCTAAAACGCCGGAAGCAATAGGGATACTTGGGGTAAACTGGGTGAGCGACAGCGACGACAAGCAAGCAGTAGGTTTCCTTCGGAACATCAAGGTTATAGGGTTGGAGTCCCCCTCCGATTGTAAGTGGACTTCAAAATACATAAAGCCGTATCAGGGGCTAATAAAAGGAAAATGTTACCCCATTTCAAGACACCTTTATTCCCTCAACAGAGAACCCGGATTTGGTTTAGGAACGGGGTTTGTCTCGTTTTTATGTAACGGGGAGAATGGACAACGTGTGATTCTCAAAGCAGGGCTTGTCCCCTACTATGCCGTAACGAGAAATATTAGAATAAAGCCATAGAATTTATGATTTATCGCACGTTTGATAATCGCTTATACAAAAACAAAATACTTTTTCGTTATATTACGTCCTCAATGACAAACATTCAATCATTCAATAATTTTTTTTTCAGTAAAAAACAATGAAACTATTTCTGAACCGTATAATGACAATAATGTTGCTGGTATTTTCCACAACAAGTCTATTAGCACAAACCGAACTCCAAAAGGCAATTGCCGAAATTGAATCCGAAAAAACCAATCAGGCAAGGCAAATCCTTAATAAACTCATTACGGCTGACCCCTCAAATCCCGAAAACTATTATTGGATGGGAATGGCTTATTATGCAGACGAAGACTACACCAAAGCCAATGAGCAGTTTAATAAAGGGATAAAAGCCAAAGCAAAATACCCTTACAACTATGTAGGATTGGGGAGGGTACTTCTAAAAGAGAAAAAAGGGAAAGAAGGAGAACTCCAAATTCAAAAGGCAATCGCGTTTAACAAAACCAACGATGTTAATCTCCTTTATGCAATCGGGTACGCCTATCTTGATGGTGGCAGGACCATCGTCATAGAGGATAAGGAAAAAAACACCCAGAAAACAGCGTTGGATTGTGCAGAAGTAACCTTTACCCGTGCGGAATCATTAGACCCCAAAAACCCTAAGTCCTATGTAGCACTAGGGGATATGTACCTCAAGCAAGGGGTAAAAGACCTCCCCGAAAAGAAATATAAGGCAGCTACAGAACTAAACCCTAAGTATGCAGAGGGTTTTTATAAATTAGGCTTAATCAAACTACAAGAAGGAGCTGATTTTTATACAAAAGGAAAAAAAGAGCAAGGAACGGCTATCTATATGGAAGCCCTTGGCTATTTGAATAAAGCAACCGAAGCAGACCCTAATTTTGCGCCGGCTTATCGGGAAAGAGGAGACGGATATTATCAAGCCGGAAATTATGAAAAAGCGAGGGACGAATACCAAAAGTATGTAAAACTTGCCCAAAATGATATGAGAGCGCGTACAAAATATGCCTCTTTCCTTTACCTTAGTGCAAACTACAAAGAAGCTCTTTCCGAAATCGAATCTTGTCTGAAAGATACTACTACGAATGTCTTACTGCGCCTTGCAGGATATTGCAACTACGAATTAGGAAACCCCGCTAAAGCCAAAGACTTTATGGATAAATACTTTGCCAGAATTGGAGCAGAATATACGATTGCCGAAGATTTTGAGAAAATGGGTAAAATTTTTCTCGCGCTTGGAGATAAAAAATCAGGATTAGAAAACTATGAAAAATGTCTTGCTAAGGATTCGTCTAAATATACCCTTTACCAACCCTTAGTGGACTCTGCGGAGGCAGCCAGAAAACGCGCTCCCAATGAAGAAGTTAAAATAAAAATGGCACTTGAAGAGGCTGAATACCGCAAAATATTTATCTTAGCAAAAAATAAAGCCGAAAAAATCCAGAACCCTACAGACTATCTAAGATGGGGATTCGCCTACTATTTTGCTAATGACTTTGATAATGCCAACAAGGTCTTTACAGAAATTACCCAATTCAGTCCTAAATACATCGCTGCTTATTATTGGTTGGCTGCCATCGCCTCCAAAAAGGATAATGCAGAAGGTAAAATCGGAAGTGCAGTTCCCTATTATCAAAAAATCATTGACTATGTAGGCGAAAAAACAGACCGGTTGCCCTACGAAAATGAGTACCTAACCGATGCTTATCGCTATCTTGCCATTTCAGAAGGAAAAAAAGCCGGAGGAGATTTTAATTGCGAAGCCGCTAAACCTTATATTACCAAAGGACTTACCGTTTCTCCTAATGATGAGAATCTCAAAGAAATGTCCACTTCTTGCCCTTAATCGTAGTATTCCTCCTCTGAATATGATTTGCAAAATCTTTTGTAGGTCTTCAATGATGAGCAAAGTATGAAAGAAACTCCTGAATATATCAGATACAAAGAGGCACTCTGGTGCTTCTTTGTGTTTTTGGTGATAATAATGCCCTTACCTGTCTTCCCCCAGAAAATATCTAATGCTCAAGTCAGGAGCGTTTTAGTAAGAACATATCTCGAAAAGGAAAATATTTGTCCCTCAATAATTATTGGCACTTTTGCTACCGAAATCTATACGCCTACTTGTACAGATAGCCTCACACAGTTTACCTTATTGACTCCGGAGATTCAATACCACAAAGTTGGGACAAAGCAATATATCCGAACTATTTCTCAACCAATAGCACTAAAAACAAAGGACTCTCTTCATGCAGAAGTGCTTTTTTATCAAGACAGTATTACTCAAAAAGAACTAAAATCTATCTTAAAAGAATTTACCTATCCACCGCTTAAAGGGGAAAATCCTCTCCCTTCTTCTAAATACATAAAGCCCGCATTATGGGCGGCAGGTAGCGTGTTTATTGTATTTGCCTTATTTTATTTTAGGGGTTGAGTGGTTAAAGATTGGGCATATATCGTATCTAATTTTGCCGATAGCACAGAATCCGGTATCATCTCCGGAGTAGCAATGAGAGTAAACACACAATTGAAGGGATTAATCGCCTTGCCATTGTATTCTGGGAGAATAGACTGCCCATAATGCTTTTGCTGAAAGCGATTGAGTTCGAGAAGGTCTTGCTTAAAACGATTGTCAAAAATAAAAAATAGGGTACTGTCGTTAAAAACTTGACGATGAAAATCGGTAATTCCCATACCACGCATTAATTGTTGAGACGTTTTATCTCTTGCAAGCGCGCTCAATGTAAAAATCTGCACAGAATCCATAAAATGCGTACTCCTAAACGGAGAGATATGCTCAATAGGATAGGCTCCACCCCAAGAGACAAAATGTTTTTTAGTGGGTCTCATGGTTTCTAATCTCCTAATATCTTGCTCAAACGCTTGCTGCTTGGGAATGCTTCTTGCGGCACAGTCAAAATATATCCACGACATGACCCCTCCATACAAAAGATAAACCCCCAATAGCCCAAGCCGAATAATTGCAAATCCCTTCTGAAAAGGAGTGGAAAGATAATCCCCAAAGCGAAGGTTCTCTTTCAAATAAAAAAGAGGGATAAAACCTAAGGTAAGCAACCCATTAATCACGATTCTTGGAGGAGGAGGCTTCAGATACCAACTCATTGCGGAGAAGAGAAAAAACGAAAATAATACCTGTACAATAAAGAGTAGAATCCCACTTTTTCTAACCCAAGGAAGCAATATCGCAAAAAAAAGAAGGGTAAGTATAAGGTGTTTTTTCTGCTCTTTGAGTATCTCTGTTATAAAAAGTACTCCGGATTCCCACCATGGTACCTCATGGATACGCTGAACTGATTTTCCTGCTTGTACTAACTTCTCCAATTTTTGATAGCTATAAATCGAAGTATCCATATACATCCAAACGTTCAGCAACGCCAACTCTGTTTCTGTCCACCCTACTGAATGCAGTGCTGCCGAACGCTGGGATATCGCTAATTTACCCATCAGATTATAGTCAAGGAGTTCTCCTCTTAACTGATTAAACGCTGCGTAATTATCATCTTTCTCATATTGATATTGATGGTATCTAAATAAAAGTAAACCGAGAAGAACGGCGATTCCAGACGGGATAAACCGATATAAAAACGATTTTTTTTCTTTCAAAAAAACAAATAGTCCTATCGGAATAAATAAGGCAGAAACTAACAACCAAGACTCAAACCGCAATAAAGCCGAGAGGAAATAAAGTAGCGCACCTAGGATTATCGGGGAGTAGCCCCAAAATAATTTTCCGTGTTTCTGAGAAAACAGAAGCCCCCAAAGCCCCGCTATTGCCATCACTCCAGAAACAGAGGTAAACTGAAGGCTTACAAGAACGGTATATCCCAGAAATATAAAAAATAACAAATAAAGCGTAAGCACTATCAAGCGCGGAAGCCTAAACAGCAATAAGTATAAAACATAAGAAAAAGAGGTATATAAAAAAAGAATAAAAATCCCTCCATACCAAGGAAAATCAGGAAAATAAAGATAAAGATTTTTCAGAAACCGCGCTAAGACAAAATTAATAAAAAGGACATACTCTGTGTTTTCTTTCGCTATGAGCTTACCCGAAAGATACAAAAGCATAGTAGTATCGTCATTTGTTTGGAAATAGGGGGTATAAAAAATCAAGTAAAATACAAACAATAACAAATGGATTATCAACGAAGCCCCAAGTGGATAACGAAGGAGATATTTCTCTATTATCCCTTTAAGCGATTGTATTCGTACCGCGTATTTCATGTAAAATTAGAAAAGCGTAAATGTTAAAAAATAATATCATACCATAATGAATCTAAAAAGTAGAAATATAAAACCTTTCATCAACTCCCATAACGCAAAACCAAAACTAACGGTTTATTTTTTTTGACTCTTCGTTTATTTGATGGATTAAAATATCCACTTGATTCATAAAGTCATTAAATTTAGAACGAATATTTTTTATGGGTATAGCCTTGTTCCATGTATCTTGATGCTTGGGTTTGACTTGTAAGTTAAAAAGACGCGCCGTATTTTTACCAAATTCAATGCCTGCTTTTCTATTCAGTCCTAAGTTTTCCATTTGCCACGAAGAAGAACGAATGTAAAAAACGCCCTCTCTCGTTACGATATAAAGTGTTATTTTTAGCCCACTTCCATTGGGGTCAGGAAATTTTACAGAAAAACTTGCAGTTTTCCAATCAATATAAAGTCCTTTGTCTTTTGAAATTTGCAAAATATGTTTCGCAGCATCAACGCTTTCTCTATCTGTATTTTGCAAAAGCTGCTCAAAGAAATCATCTTCGGTAATTGTGGTTCTTATATAGTTGGTTTTAGGCTTATCTTCTTTAAAATCGGTTTCTATTGCAACAGTATTATTGAATGAGTTGTTTTCAATTTTAACGATTGCTCTTGTGATTTCTTTCGTTCTTGTGATTAGATTTGGAATAACAATTAAACCAGCTTCGTCATTTGGATTTTTGTAAACTTGGAGTTCCACAAGCCCAAGTGTAAACCGAAGCTGAACAGTACTTTGTAGATAATCCACCATCTCCTCTACGCTTTCCCTTATTCCGTCCCCAACAATCAATAACAAAATTCGCCCTCGTTTTAAGTTTCTTTCTATATTATCAATGATGATTTGCTCCTCTCTTTCTTCTATTAACTCAAACTCTTTGATAGTTTCTATTATTCCCTTTGAATTGTTTTGGAGCAAGCGGTTTGATTGCCTAACCCCCTCATTTAGTCTTGAAAAAGTCCAAGTACTAAGCTCCTTAGCATAATCCAGAATCTGCCCTACCACTTCTCTCTTAGCTTCCGGGTTTCTCCAAAGTTTGGTCTCAACAAGTGTCAAATATCCATTAGGTGAAATGTAGAGATTGTCAATATAGCCAACTGAAGTAGATATTTCGCGCCCCACGGCGATCAGCGGGGCAAAACCGCTTTCTATTTCGTCAATGGGTAAAATTTCTGGATTGTCATAAATAAGTTTTTGTAACCAATTTTCTGAAAATAACTTTTCATTTAGCGGTACTCTTTCTAGCTTCAGCGAATTATTGGAACTAATAAAATAGGGAGTACCTTGTTGTCTATTTCCTTTATTTATCATTTTGGGAATATCGTTTTTTACTACTAAGTAGTTCTAACTAAACAAATCATGTTAAGTTTAACCGAACTGAACCGAATACAAAACTCGTTACCGAAAGGTTTCAAGGTATATTCAACTTTTTGTTCGGAGAGGGGAGGGCGCGCCTGGAGCAAATAAAAAACAGGTATTTGCGTTATACAAGTACCTGTTTTTTTGGTTGTGCACCCAGGAGGATTCGAACCCCCAACCTTCTGATCCGTAGT
>CAUJFT010000444.1 GCA_963169475.1 Bacteroidota bacterium
GTAGGGTAATACAATGCACACCGGAGTTTTTAACCTCCATCATTCTTCTTAGCATTTGTTTTTCGTCCCCTCCTTCATACAAATCAGAAATTAGGATTAAAATTGTGTCATCGGGTCTTGTAATGAGGGTTTGACAATAGGCTAAGGCTTTGTTAATATCAGTACCGCCTCCAAGTTGCACCCCGAATAAAATATCTACAGGGTCTTGTATGCTTTCTGTTAGGTTTACTACGGCAGTATCAAATACCACCATATTAGTTTTAATAGAAGGCAAGGAGGCTAATACCGCTCCAAAAACGCCTGAATATACGACAGAAGAACCCATTGAGCCGCTTTGGTCAAGACACAAAATAATATTTTTATGAATAGACCGACCGCGTTTACTGTTTCCTATTAATCTTTCCGGAATTATCGTCTTATGGCTTTTTTGATAATGCTTCATATTGACCCGAATCGTTTTATCCCAATCAATTTCTCTTAACTTGGGGCGTAGTTTTTTAGAGGCACGATTGAGCGCGCCCGCTACTGCCTGCCTTAGAGGATTTGAGAGTTTTTCAAGTAGTTGATTGACCAACTTCTGTATGATTAAGCGGGCAGATTCTTTGGATTTGGGGGGCAAAGCCCGCGAAAGAGACAGTAAAGTAGTTACCATCTCCATGTTTACCTCTACGGTTTCAATAAACTCCGGTTCTTCTAATAGGCTTGCAATATCTATTCTATCCATTGCGTCTTTTTGCATTACAGAAACCACAGATTCGGGAAAATATTTACGAATATCTCCCAACCACCGGCTTACATTGGGAGAAGAAGACCCAAGTCCCCCTCTTCTGTCTGAATCATATAAGGCATCTAAACTGTTACAAATTTCCTGAAAATTAACGTCCTCTCCCTCCTTCCCCCCTCCAAGGCTAACCTCCTGATTGGGGTCAGATTGCCCCCCAAGTACTAATTTCCAGCGTTGAAATTTATCGGAATCTATCATAATAATATGCTTTACGGGTTAATTTTTAAGATAAATAAAATCTATCCATTCGGTGAAAGCCTTTTGTATAGAGGCAACATTTTCAGCATTTAGCAAAATCTCGGCGGAAGCAGTTCTTGTCGGAGCTTCTTGGGTTCTTTTTTCAGTCATCAGTAAATTCAAAATTTTTTGACGCTCCGGTACAGAAAACCGACTGAAAACCCTGCGAATTAATGCCACATATTCCATAAATAGTGTTTCTTTGAGCGAAATAAGCCAATTATCAATTATCGTAAGGATGTCCGGATTAAATAATAAGATAGTAACCGAGTCCATAAGAAATCCATCTAACCAACGCATAACATATTGAGTGTCTATCCCCAAAGAGAGTGAGTAAGACAAGAGTTGTCGTGTTTTCTCAATATCATTAATCCCGAAATCACTCAAAATACGCACGCTTCCCCCTACAATTAGTCCGTCAATATTGTTAAATGCTATGATTTTAGATAAAGCATCATGAAAGTCCTTTAAATGCGCCTGATGGTTATAGGTTCTAATTGCTTGATAGGCTTCCCTCATTCTATTCCACATATCCGTAGAAGCCTCCGAGTCTAACATAGAACAGAGATAAGGCAAGGAAATACAAAGCCTTGGAATAATTTCATCAATCAAATCTCTTACAATAGAGACATCTGTTTTGTGTAAATCTGTTGCGGTATATCGTGAAATTTCGACTAATTCGGGGAGGATACTAATAAGCGCGAAAATATCTTTGGAGGCTGTAGCAAGGTTACGGATTTTCCGTAGAAGCGTTTTATTTAGTTCGGGCAAATCAGCTTTGAGAGAATCTTTAAAGATAGCGGTTAATGCTTCGAGGGAGTCAGAAGACCGAATAAGATTAGCATTTTTATTAGTAACAGCTTCAAGAATTGTATTGCCCCAAACTCCAGCTTCTAACATTGCGATTTCCATTTCTGGCTTCCATTTAAATACCCACAGTTCATAAGTAATTCTTGCGTTTTGGGACTTTTTAGCATATTTATTTTTATCTGCCCATTTAATCCCAAGTAATTTTATTCGATATAAAAAGCGGTTTTTTTCGAGGTTTACAGGGTTTCTTACATCTAATTCTAATTCCTGCTTTTCTTGTCTTCCCCAATACTTACTCAATTTTAATTTTTTCAGGTGTAACTCAAAGTCGCGTTTGAGGGGAGAATTGTTTTGGGTAGCGGAAACGCCCCCCATTTTATTGCCCACAATCAATTCCTTGTGGATAATCTGTATAGGTTCAGGATATCCTCCTCCAAAAATGCTGGTCGCTGCCTCCAACATTTCTTCGAGTCCGGGCAGGTTTTGTCCCCTAATTGCAGCCAGCGCATAAGTTAGCCTTACTGCTTCTATGACATGAGCGGCGGAGGCATCTATTCCTTGCGCCCGTAGCAGTCTTGCCGCCCGTGTCATCCACTGCGTTAGCACCTTTTCTCTTTTTACTTTGAACAATATTTCATACCACGCCGGAGAAATAACTCCCGCTCCGTATCCGGAAGAAGTCGCCAATCTTTCATAAGTCCATGGAATCCACGTAAATTCAACTTTTACTTTTTTGAGTTTTTTGAGTTGTTTCTCATCTTCTTTTTCGGTTTTGGCGTAATCGGTAAGTGCCGGAATATGCCATGCTCCACACACAACGACAATATTTTCATATAAATCCTTTGCCGCCTCCCGAATTGTCTGCCGCATTTTTGCCTCACGAAGAAGCGTTTCTCCGCTTTCGGGGAGGGCTAACTCCGTTCGGAGTGCAGTCATTACTTCCTGAATAGCCCGAAAGGTCTGTTCATGAGAGCCTTGTTTTTCGATTAGATTATCCCACCAGCGTTCTCCATCTTCGTATCCTGCAAGCGAACCGATGTATCCGAGCGGGTCTTGACGGATTTGAAGGGCTTCTTTCTCTACATTTTCGGTGGTAGCAATAGATTCTTCTGCCGACAATGCAAGCCAATTTGACTTCGGGAGGTCAAAACATCTAAGGTGTACCAAGTTTTTTTTACAATATAAAACTGCTTGCCATTCAGGCGAAAACTCCGCAAAAGGGTAAAAGCTAGCTTGCGTCGGGCTATCGGGGTTATATATCAATAATGCTACGGGAGGCTGGATAGCCTTTGTTCCAATCGCTTCGAGGGCATCTCTCACATCTGCCGGCATTTCTAACAAAACGGCATCAGGCTTAATACTATTAAGTGCGTCAATCAAGTTGCGCGCACTTCCTGGACCGTGGTGCCTAATGCCAAGATAATGTATATTCATATAAAGAAAAGTCTTGTACTTATAACCCTATTTAAGTAGTTTATGAGTGATTAGTTTTTGGTTTCTCTATTATCAATCATTGATGATTTTAGAAACAAGGATTATTTACTTTATATCTCTTAACATAATCTCAAAAAATAGATTTTTGTTGTTAAGAATATTTATATATCCTTATAATCTAAACGGCTTCTTTCTCTATAATAATCCCTGATGAAGGATAAGTTCTATCCCTTGCTTGACTATCTAAGGTCTCTACAAGCGCGATATAGATCTTTCCATTCTCCACGTTCTTTGATGACGGTTTCAAGATACTCCCCCCAAATGGTTTTATCTTGGACCGGGTCTTTGATTACCGCGCCAATAATACCAGCAGCTAAATCTGCGGCTTTTAGCCTTCCATCACTAAAATAAGCCGCCAATGCCTGCCCTTGGTTAATTACGGATATGGCTTCGGCGGTACTTAGGGTGCTGCTCGGTTGTTTTAGTTTTGTTTTTCCATCTATCGTCTTACCCTCACGGAGTTCTCTAAAAATGGTAACTAAACGCCTTATTTCTTCTATTGCGGGTTTTTCGGCAGGGAGGTTTAAGGAAATGCCGATTTTATCTACGCGGGTTTGTACAATAGTAACTTCCTCTTCCAGAGAAGCGGGTAAAGGCAGTACCACCGTGTTAAATCGCCTTTTGAGGGCGGCGGAGAGGTCATTTACGCCCTTGTCTCTATCATTTGCGGTAGCAATGACATTGAACCCTCGCTGTGCTTGAACTTGAGCGTTTAGTTCTGGAATAGGGAGTATTTTTTCGGAAAGGATAGTGATAAGGCTATCTTGAACATCGGCGGGGATACGCGTAAGTTCCTCTATTCTTACCATCTTTCCTTCCTGCATTCCCTTCATCATTGGGCTTGGTACAAGGGCATCAGGAGAAGGTCCGTCTGCAAGCAGCCGCGCATAGTTCCATGAATAACGAATTTGTTCTTCACTTGTTCCTGCTGTCCCTTGTATAAGCAAGGCTGAACTACCACTAATAGCAGCCGTGATATGCTCCGAAACCCAGCTTTTGGCAGTACCCGGCACACCCATTAAGAGCAATGCCCTATCAGTAGCGAGGGTAGCTACTGCGATTTCAATCAGCCTTTTGTTTCCAATGTATTTTGGTTCTATAATCATGCCATTGGGCAGCTTTCCTCCAAGAAGGTAGCACAAAACGGCTGCCGGAGATAGCTCCCAACGCGCTGGTTTGGGGTTATGGTCTGCTTTTTTTAGCGCGTCCAATTCCTCTGCGTATTGAACCTCTGCTGTAGGTCTTAACACCTGATTCATATTATCTCTGTGTAAAAGTGAAAAATTTTTGACAAAATTAAAAAAAATATTGAGTTTTAATACGTTTTTTTTCTTCTTTTTGTTTTATTTTTTAGTATTAAAAGAGGTTAATTCTATTAAAATTATCAATAAATTGGGTTTTTAGTAATAAAATAGTAAGACTTCTCAAAATTTATTGTTTTTGGGTAAAAACAACGCCTATAATGTACAAATAGATAAAAAATATTTTTGCGGGATATTAGAAAAATGGCTAATTTTGTAATCTTTTGCATTTTATTTAAAAAGTCTTTCTCTCGTAGGATATATCTGTATGGTTTTATCAATTGTAGGATACGGACACCCCGTGCTGCGTAAAAAAGCTGCTTCCGTAGAAACTAATCACCCAAATTTGGCCGCCCTAATCGCCAATATGTTTGATACCATGTATAAAGCACATGGAGTAGGGCTTGCAGCTCCGCAAATTAATCAGTCGCTTCGTATTTTTGTCATTGATAATACTCCGATGATAGAGGAGGCAGAAGAGGAAAAAGAGCAGGAACTCCCCGTAAAAAAGGTATTTATCAACGCTCAAATGAAGTCGGAAACGGGGAAAGAGTGGAGTTTTAATGAAGGATGTTTGAGCATTCCGGAGGTAAGGGAAGATGTAAAACGAAAAGATACGATTGTTCTAAATTATTATGATGAAGAATTTAGGGAGCATACGGAGACCTTTACGGGGATTACCGCCCGAATTATTCAGCATGAATATGACCACATTGAAGGGGTTTTGTTTATTGACCGGATTTCTGCATTCAGAAGGCAGTTATTAAAAAATCGCCTAAGTAGAATCCAGAAAGGGGAGGTAAACGTTTCGTATCCAATGAAGTTTGCAAACGCAGTTAGAATTAAATAATTTTTTACTTATAATTTCATTAAAATCAATGGCTACTACATTATCTAACCCCCACGAATTGTATAGCGAGGTTATGTTTATTAAGAAGATGCTTAATAAGGAAATCGTTAAGTATCGCCTCGGCTCAATAAGTACGCTTCTTTCTCAACAAGAAATCTATACCCGTTTAGATTTAATCCACGAAGCGGAAAGAAAAGGCTTTCGCCATTTAGATGCCCGCAGTATGCGCAAATTGGAAAAGCTCGTTGAGGAAATTGATGCTTTACTAGAAGTCGAAGAAACTGAAGAAGAACAAGAATCAGCCGCTAACGTTTAAAATTTATGGGACACGAAAAACAGCCTTTCGCCAGAAAAATGGTGAAAGGCTTATTTTTTTGAAAAAAAATTATCCACAAACAAAAGTTGTTAAATTGCTGATTATTAGTTATTTGTATTTATTTGTTTTTCGATTTGTGGAAAATGGTTTTGGTAATACTTTGAAAATTAAGAGATTAGTTTTAACTTTGTACCCCCTTCGAGAGTTACTAAAACACTAAGGGATAAAATAGATGGATTATAGTAACGGAACATACTTCACAGAACGATTAGATGAGTGGAAAAAAAGAAGCGGTAAAGACTCATGGATGGTTCTCCGAATCATGGCTGAATTTGTAGAAGGCTTTGAAAAACTTTCCACTATCGGACCTTGTGTTTCTATTTTTGGTTCGGCACGTACTAAGCCCGGCTCTTATTACTATGAATTGGCTGTTGAAATTGCCAAGAAAACTACAGAACTTGGATTTGGAGTGATTACAGGCGGAGGGCCCGGAATCATGGAAGCCGCAAATAAAGGTGCGTTTGAAAACAAGAGTACTTCTGTAGGGCTTAATATTCAACTCCCCTTCGAGCAGCATTTTAATCCCTATATTGAGGATAATAAAAATATCAATTTCAATTATTTCTTCGTCCGCAAGGTCATGTTCGTAAAATATGCCCAAGCGTTTGTAGTATTGCCCGGAGGGTTCGGTACGTTAGACGAACTTTTTGAGGCCTTAACGCTGATTCAGACCCTCAAAATTGACAGATTCCCGGTTATTCTTGTAGGAGCGGAGTTCTGGAAAGGCTTGGTAGAGTGGATTAAGGCAACTTTGCTGGAAAAAGAAAATAATATTTCGCCCGGCGACTTGGATTTATTTTATGTAGCGGATAGCGCGGACGAAGTGGTAAAAATTATTAGTGATTTTTATCGTACCAATCTTATTCAACCCAATTTTTAATGATATAATTATACCCTCTCCGATAAGAGGGTTTCTATATGTTTTTTTGTTTAACTTCGAGGAATAGGTTCCTGATAATATGCAGGGAATTTGCGGGATTGATATCTCCTGCATATTGATATAAAAATAGTATTAAGTAGTATCGGTACTTTAAGGCTGTTTCACCTATTTCTTTAAATAATGAATTTATGTATTCTAAATTTGTTTATTATCTTGTACCAACATTGTTAACAACCGGAGGAGCCGTGGTGCTGAAATACCACAAAGCCCCGGAAAGTATTCAGAACCTCAAGTATGTAACACAAAATCTTAGCCTATTATCCTCTAGTATTAACTCCGGCGTTAATTTTACCCCAAAACCTGCCTTTGAAATTGTAGAACCGGGCAGGGATTCTCAAGAAGTCCCCCAAATAGTTACTGACGAAACCAAAGAGGTGATGTTTTGTAATGAAAGATTGCCACTTGAGTTTGAACCCGTACTTACCCGATATGAAAACGAAGTCCGAAAAAATAAGGAATCTAAGGGTTCTCTCCTACAATCCATTAAAATAGGCAACCGCTACAAGGCTGAAATTCTCCGTGTACTTGAAGAGGAAGGAATCCCCGCTGATTTTTTCTATCTTGCGATGGCAGAAAGTGGGTTGAATAACCTTACTTCTCCCAGAGGTGCAAAGGGGTTTTGGCAGTTCATGGAAGATGCCGCTACCCGTTCCGGATTAGAAATCAGTGAGACGGTGGACGAAAGGCTTCACCCCCAAAAATCAACCCTCGCAGCAGCAAAGTATCTGAAATCACTTAGAAAGTATTTTAAAAATTGGACACTTACGGCAGCCTCCTATAATATGGGTGCTGGCGGCCTCCTTAATGCAATGAATGCGCAAGGGAAAGGAGATTACTATGAGTTAAATCTTAACCCGGAAACGGCTCAATATGTTTATCGAATTGTTGCCCTAAAATACTTAATGGAGCAGCCCGCAAAATACGGGTTGAGCCTTAATGTAAAAGCAAAGTATGCCCCGATTCCTTACTACATTGTGAAGGTTAATCGGAATATTCCTGACCTTACAGTCTTTGCCAAAGAAAACAATTCCGATTTAAGAACGCTCAAAGCCATGAACCCTTGGTTAATTGCCGATTATTTGACCGTAAAGCAAGGGAAAGTTTATGAAGTTCGTTTTCCTAAAACTGCAAACAATATTGCAGAAGAAATGGTCGCCTTACCATATCGTCCGGGAATGAACAGAAATGCGTTAAGGGATAGTATTCTTAAGGCATTGACCCGTCAAGAGACAATAAAAAATAATGCAGAAAAATTGGTATATACCTTTTAATCTGTAGAATTAACACGATATGTAAAACGGAGGCAGGACTAATGCTTCCGTTTTTTTTTGTAAGCAGTGAATAGCTAAAAATGAATCGCGAATAATAAAATTAATGGATTAATAGCCAATGCCCTAAATGAAAACTATTTTCTTAGTTTTTGTTGATACTTAACTGATAATAAAAAAAGATAAATCGCCCATAACTCAACTAAAAACTACCTACATCTGCTTTATCGCGATATTTTTACAAGGTCATTATAAATATTTTCCGGTCTCGGAAGCCCGTCTTCGCCTATCTTCATATAGGAAATATGAAGGTGAGTAGGAGACCTTGGGTAAAACGCATTTTTTCCTGTTCTGCCTACTATGCCCAATACCTCTCCGGCGCGTACAATATCTCCTACATTTGCAAATACAAAAGATTGGTGGGCGTAGGCAAATAGCCCGTTTGTAACAGGGTCATATACTACACAAGATTTCCCCCCTCTTAATTCGCTCCCGGATTCCCAGTCTTTCACTACGGAAATGACTACCCCGCAGGATACAGAACGGATATTAACATTGGCTTGTGTTAAATCGTCTATATCATCTTGGTCTTTGTCTCTTATAAAAATATCATGTGCGGGGTGAGCCGTACTTTTGTTACCGTCAAAAAAATCAAACCCTTTTGAGAGGTATCCCTTTCCATTTCCTCCAATTGCGCGGTAATCATATCCTTGTACCGGAAACACCCAATCTTCTCTTGGTACATCTACTCCACCGTTGTCGTAATAATAGCTTTTTATTTCCGGCATTAGCTTTTTAAAAGCGCGCTTGGCAGAATCCTTAGTGATTTTCCCTTCCCGTATGTTAGTTTGTAGCTCATCGTAATCAAGTACGGAAACAAATCCTCCTGCAAATGGAATCAAAAGCAAAGATAAAAGTACGTTTTTAATCATATTTTTGGTATTCTCTATAAGACAAAAAGGCGTGTATAATTTTGAGTTCCAAAGGTAAGAAAACTATACACAAACAGACAACAAAAAGAATTTACAATACAAATTTAAGAAATTTACGCGAAACGGGCAATCCTTTGGGAGAGAAAAAAATATTTTATTGCGGCATACTGCTCTACCTGACATTTTTTTTGAACAAGTAACTACCTACCTCTACCCATTTTCCATCGGTAAGGCCAGCGTTAAACCCCGAAGGGACGGTATCTTAAATAGACCAAAATATTCATTTTCCTATGTAAGAGTGATGTGAGATGCTATAAGAGATACCCATAAAGGAAATAACCGTAAGGGAGGGATTATGTGAAGTGCGATGTTTCTTTTTCGCCCAATATCATGGGGAGACCGTTTCTTTTCGGCAAGAGGGGTAGCCTCATTGATGACCATAAAATTGTGTTCTTTTATGGCTTTTGTAGGCTTATATTATGGAAATTCTAAAAAAAACACCCTAGAAACGGAGTTTTAGGGTGTTTTTTTTTATCAAAAATGAGGAGTGCTTAACAATAGCGGAAGATTTTCCCTCCATAAATAGCAGAATCTCCTAACTCCTCTTCTATTCTAAGGAGTTGATTATACTTAGCTACCCTATCAGACCGAGAAGCAGAGCCTGTTTTTATTTGTCCGCAATTGGTTGCAACGGCGAGGTCAGCAATCGTAGTATCCTCCGTTTCACCACTTCTATGACTCATTATAGACGTATATCCATGGCGGGTTGCTAATTGTACTGCGTTGAGGGTTTCTGTTAGGGAGCCGATTTGATTAACTTTTACTAAAATAGAGTTAGCTACTTTAAGGTCAATCCCTTTTTGTAAAAACGCCACATTGGTAACAAACAAATCGTCCCCCACTAATTGAACCTTTTTACCCAGCGAATCTGTTAGTTTTTTCCACCCGCTCCAATCCTCTTCGGCTAATCCATCTTCTATAGAAACGATGGGATATTTTCTGCACCAATCTGCCCAGAAATTTACCATGTCATCAGAAGAGAGCCTGTCTCCGGTGGATTTTTTGAAAATATACATACCCGAAGCTGCATCATAAAACTCTGAACTTGCTGCGTCAAGTGCCAGATATATATCTTCTCCCGGGCGATATCCTGCTTTTTCGATGGCTTCCATTACTGTCTGAATCCCTTCTTCATTCGATTTAAGATTAGGGGCAAACCCGCCCTCGTCTCCAACATTGGTGCTTAATCCCCTTTTTTTCAGAACGGACTTCAATGTATGAAATACTTCTGTCCCCATTCTAAGGGCTTCACTAAAAGACTCTGCCCCTATAGGTACAATCATAAACTCTTGAAGGTCAATGGAATTATCTGCATGACTTCCTCCATTAAGGATATTCATAAGCGGAACGGGGAGTATTCCCGCGTTTGTTCCTCCTACGTAGCGGTATAAAGGCATTCCGGTAATTCTTGCGCCAGCTTTGGCAACGGCAAGAGAAACTCCCAAAATTGCATTTGCACCCAGTTTTGCTTTGTTTGGCGTTCCATCTAATTCGATGAGCAGTTTGTCCACCTCCAATTGGTCTAATACGGGATAGCCCGTAAGCGCGTCGTTAATCATTTCATTCACGTTTTCAACGGCTTTAAGCACGCCTTTTCCCAAATAACGCTTGGGGTCATTATCTCTTAACTCAACCGCTTCGTGCGTACCGGTACTGGCACCTGACGGTACTGCCGCTCTGGAACGCATACCACCAGAAGTAACTATCTCAACTTCAACGGTAGGATTGCCCCTAGAATCGAGAATCTCTCTTGCAATGATTTCTTGAATTATCTCCATAAGTTTTTGTGATTTATTAACTATAAATGAGTGGTATAGGACAAAATGTTTAGTGCTATAAGTAATGCAAATTTACCACAAAGGTATGGCTTTTATTTTGATTTAAGAAAAAATAAATTTAGAGTAGCAAGGTAAATAATAGCAAAAAAACGGATACTCGTCACAAGCATCCGTAAGGTTTCTCTATCTTTCTTCCACGATAGTAATGATTAATTCTCTGTTAAAGGGATAACTTAACTGTTTTTTTCATAATTCTTGCAAAGGTAAAGATAGTGCTTGTGTTCTGCGGAGGGAGTTTGGTAAAATACCCTCCTAATTAGTAAAAGCCCAATTTGAGTTAGGGAATAGTATTTATCGGCTATTCATTCAAAGACTTTTTATATTTTTTATACTTCATTTTACCTCGCTTTTATTTTTTTCCTTAATTTTGTATATGAATTGGTGCTTTTACTATAAATATTCTGAATAGTTTGTAAAAATTTATGAGTTGGTTTAAAAGAAAATCTGAAAATATTCAGACACCCACAGAAGAAAAAAAAGAAGTTCCTGACGGAGTCTGGACCCAGTGTCCTGGATGCAAAAAGGCTTTTACCACCCTGAGTATTACAAAAAATGCCTACGTATGCACAAGTTGTAACTATCACTTGCAGGTCGGTAGTCAGGAGTATTTTTCTGTATTATTTGATGCCGAACAATTTACAGAATTAGATGCAAACATGGTTTCTACTGACCCTCTTCATTTTACGGACTCCAAGCCTTATCCGGATAGATTGGCAGACACCCTCAAAAAAACAGGGCTAAAAGATGCGTTACGAACGGCTTACGGTAAGTCTGAAGGATTAGATTTGGTAGTAGCTTGTATGGATTTCCGGTTTATTGGAGGGAGCATGGGGAGTGTCGTAGGGGAAAAAATCTGCCGTGCGATTAAGTTCTCATTAGAAAATCGTTATCCTTTGCTGATTATTTCAAGAAGCGGAGGGGCAAGAATGATGGAAGGCTCGCTAAGTCTAATGCAGATGGCTAAGATTAGTGCAAATCTTGCTTTATTGAGCCAAAATAATATTCCTTACATTTCTCTGCTTACAAACCCTACTACGGGAGGAGTAACCGCAAGCTACGCAATGCT
>CAUJFT010000445.1 GCA_963169475.1 Bacteroidota bacterium
TAAGAAATTATCTGATAAGAAAAGGGGTTTCTCCAGATAGAGTTTCTGTAGAGTCCTTTGGCGCAGCGTATTCTTCTTCACCCACTGAGCTTGACCGCCGGGTAGATGTGCTTTTACTGTTGAGGTAATTTTTGCTTTAGTCTTTTGTAAGAATAAAAAAGTACGACTGATTTATATTCAGTCGTACTTTTTTATATAACAGTTACAATCAATCCCTTAAAAGGATAATCCCTATTAAATATAATAGTTAAGTCTAAGCATTTTACTCCTGATTTAACATTTTTACCATAGTAAGAATGGTGGCAAGGGCTACTAACTCTCCGGTTTCGTCCGTAACTTCTACTAGCCACTTTACAATACCCTTAGCGAGGTCAGTTGCCTCTCTTTTGTCTTGTTTTATTTTCTCCTTACAAGTGAGCTTTACCCCAATCGTTGCGCCGGCATAGATAGGTTTCAAAAAGCGACATTCTTCCAAACCATAATTGAGAAGTACCGGACCTTTTTTTGCGTCTACAAACAGTCCAGCAGCGGCGGAGAGGATAAAATACCCGTGGGCTACAGGTTTTTCAAACAGAGTGCCTTCTAAAGAAGTATGGTCAGTATGAGCATAAAAATGGTCCCAGCTAACATTAGCAAAATTGACAATATCAGTTTCTGTTACTGTCCGCTTATGGGTTATAAGGGTATCTCCTATCTTCAATTCCTCAAAATGCTTACGGAAAGGGTGTATATCCGATTCAGTGGTTTTTCCTCCTTGTTGATATACATTCGTAATACGGGTGAGCATCGTGGGAGAGCCTTGTATTGCGGTACGCTGAAGATAATGCATCACCCCTCTTTTGCCCCCCATTTCTTCTCCGCCTCCGGATCTTCCGGGTCCTCCGTGTACGAGCAGCGGTAAAGGAGAGCCGTGTCCGGTGCTTTCTTTTGCACAATCTCTATCCAATACCAAAATTCTGCCGTGCATACTTGCCGCAGCAATAACAAAAGTGTTGGCTATTTCCGGATTATGAGTAACGATGGAGCAACAGAGAGAGCCTTTTCCCATCTTGGCTAATGTGATAGCGTCTTCCATATTTTTGTAAGGCATGAGTGTAGCCACAGGACCAAATGCCTCTACGTTATGAATTTCATCAGAGTCAAAAGGTCGTTCATTTCTCAATAAAAGAGGAGATAAAAAGGATCCCTTTTCTTTACTTGCTCCTACTACCTCAAAGTGTTCAAGATTGCCATATACAAGAGTAGAGGTTTTGAGTAGTTTTTCAACCTGCTCCCGTACTTCTTGAACTTGAGTTTTTCCGGCAAGCGCGCCCATTCTCACTCCTTCTACAGCAGGATTACCAATTACTGTTTTAGCAAGTTCTTTTCTGAGTGCGTCTTGAACTGCTTCGAGTAGATTTTCGGGAACCATTATCCTACGAATTGCCGTACACTTTTGACCACATTTTACGGTCATTTCTTTCCTTATTTCCTTTATAAACAAATCAAACTCGGGCGTTCCGGGTATAGCGTCTGCTCCAAGTATAGAAGAGTTAAGGGAATCGGCTTCCATATTAAAAGGCGTAGCATTAGCTATGAGGTTAGGGTTAGATTTGAGCATAATGCCGGTGGAAGCACTTCCGGTAAATGTAACTACGTCAGAAGCGGTAACATAGTCAAGGATTCCTCTTGCCGAGCCACAAATCAATTGAAGCGCGCCTTCTGGCAATATTTGGGAGGCAATGATTTCCCTCACTACAGCTTCTGTAAGAAAGGAGGTTACGGTAGCGGGCTTAACGATTGCAGGCATTCCAGCAAGAAGATTAACGGCTATTTTTTCAAGCATTCCCCATATCGGGAAGTTATAAGCATTGATATGAATGGCGACCCCTTCTTTGGGTACCATAATATGGTGTCCGTTAAAAGTACCTCCTTTTGAAAGAGGGATTGTTTCTCCGTCTATATAATAGGGTAAATCGGGGAATTGCCTCCTTAGGCTTGCATTGGCAAATAGATTCCCGATTCCTCCTTCTATATCAATCCAAGAATCTGCACGTGTAGCTCCCGTCCAGGCAGAAATAGCATAAAACTCTTCTTTTTTACCCAATAAGTGCAGTGCTAAAGCGCGAAGCATTTTCCCTCTTTCATGGAAAGTCATTTTTCTTAATTTCTCCCCGCCTTTGGTGCGTGCATAGCGCATCATCGCATCAAAATCAAGTCCTTTACTGCTCGCTACGGCAATACCCTCGCCGGTGATTGCATTAAATAAAACCTCTCCCTCCGGAATAGATGGATAAAACTTTCCCTCTGCATAATTTTGAAGTAAAATCATAAATGATATTGGTTTTTGTTTGAGATATACAACGTAGAACTAACCGCAAAGATAATGTTTTTTTTACATCTAATCATTCCTCTACCCGACTGTTTTGTGAGGAGGAAATCAGATAAGTTAGAGAAGTACCAGAAACCGCTAAACGCAAAAGAATATTCGCCTCATAATCAATCTCTCTTTCTCTTGGAAATGGTATGATTAAGTATTCCTCTCTCTAATTATTATGTTCGGTCCCGAATTTAGACTTATTTCTCTCTTTAAGAAAAGGAATGATTGTATGATGGGGCGGAAAAAATACTGTTTTTTCTGTAAGTTCTAAAAGAAGAATATCGCCAAAATTTGTAGTTGAGGGTAAAAAATCTAACTTTTTAAGATAAAAAGGGTTCTTCCTCCATAATATATATACGCGAATTATGCAAACGCATCAGGAAATAGATCAGTATCAACTGCAATTGATTCTGGAAGGGTTCGGTTTAGAATCACAAGAAAAAATCAAGGCTGCAAGGGTTCTTGTGATAGGAGCAGGCGGGTTAGGTTCTCCTTTGCTAATGTATCTTGCGGCGGCGGGAGTGGGTACTATCGGTATCATTGATGAGGATAGCGTGGAGGTTACTAACCTTCAACGTCAAGTATTATTTTCTACTGAAAGTATAGGGCAACTCAAGGTAGCAGAAGCCCAAAAGCGGTTATCGGCATTGAATACGTTGATTCAGATTCATCAATATCCATTTCGCTGTACGGCAGCTAATATTATGGAATTATTGAAAGACTATGACCTGATAGCCGATGGTTCTGATAATTTTGCTACAAGATACTTAGTAAATGATGCTTGTGTTCTATCCGGAAAACCATTCGTATATACGGCAATCCATCAATTTCAAGGGCAGATAGCAGTATTTAATTACCGGACTGAAAGAGAGATTACTGCTAATTATAGAGACATTTTTCCTTCTCCTCCTTCTCCGGATAGCGTCCCCGATTGTTCGGAAGCGGGAGTACTTGGGGTGTTACCGGGTATTTTGGGGAGTATGCAGGCGTTAGAGGTCATAAAAATAATTACGGGTATTGGTACTCCGTTAATTAATAAATTGGGGATATTTGATGCCTTACATTTCCGATTTACTCTCCTTGATATTTCCAAAGACCCTAATAACCCCTTGACGGGAGAAACTCCGTCTATTTTCACTTTGCAAGATTATGAAGCCTTCTGCAATTCCGGTTTAGGGTCAGATGTGCCGGTTATAACTGCCGCAGGACTTGCTTCCCTAATGAAACAAGTGGATTCGCTCGTGTTGTTAGATATAAGAGAACACTCTGAACATCTTGTTGACTCCTTGGGAGGAATAAATATTCCCATGAATCAATGGGAAGCAATCCAATCGGCTATTCCTTGGGATAAAACTTGTGTACTATATTGTCAATCGGGAAAGAGGAGTGAAAAGGTGGTGCTTCAATTAAAAAAACTCCATCTTTACCCCGATTTATTTTCGTTAAAGGGGGGATTAAAGGCTTTTAGAGAATACGAAAATCTAAAAAAGGAGAAATAGCTTATCTTTTTAGGATTTTTATTGTTTTTTATTTTGAAACCCAAAGGTTTTTTATTTGTTTTACTCTCTTAAATTTCGTCGTGGCAATTGAGGGCAGACTTTACGCTTGAGTACGCCTCTCTGATAGCTGCAAGAGGATGTCTATTTTTTATGTTTAAGAAGATATATTTGAATGAAAAACTTGCTAAATACTGAACGTTTTCCCTCCTTTTTTCCTAAAAAAAATCAAGGTTCTGAATTATATTCAACTTCTTTTCGGATAAGATTTTTAGGAGTTTTGGTAGGAGTAATGATACTCAGCGGGTGTTCTCGCGGCAATCTTTACATCGATAATTCAGGGAGTGAAAATTTAAAAATAGAGTTAGACGGACAAGCATTCTCCTTAGAAGCCGGAGCAGGAATGATGATTAAATCAGGAAGTGGGCAGCATAGGCTTCGGGTTATGGACGAAAATAAGGCATTAAGAAAAGATACCCTTTTTACGCTCCAAAAAGGAGGGCTAATCAATCTTGCCGCTAAACGATATGTGAAGTGGAATGAGCTTTACGGAGATGAGAAATACCGTAATGATAAACTTTCTTCCCAAAAAATCGAATATGAGTCATGGATTTTTACGGGGGATTTTACGGAATATGATTCTCTCCGCCTTTTTATAGAGAAAGACTGGGATTATGATTTAGACCAGCCCTTTCCGGAAGGAAAGATTGGATGGGATTTACCTAACGGAGAAAAATACGTTATCAAAAGTAAGATTTACAGAATGGAAGATTTTGTAAAAGAGGTTCGCAAAAAGTAATTCTTTGCCCGACATTTTTGTAACAAACTCAACTAGGCTGCATTTTAATGTCGGGCAAAGAATATTGGAATAATTGACTTATAGACTTATTCTTTTATAAACCTACGATTGAGCATATTGTAACTGGCAATTAGAAACCTACTGTAAATCAATCGATTTGGCAATTAAAAACCTGCACTAAATTAAATTATGGTTAGACTAAGGTAATATAAAAACCAAAACAAACCCCTCAAAACTACATTATAACTGTATGTTTATCAAGTAAATAAAGCGTAATACATGCTTTTACTCAATATTGTACCAATTTATCCATTTTTTGCAGTAACAAACTTTTTGCAATTAAAAACCTACAGTAAATTGCAAATTTTGCAATTGCAAATTGCAATTGCAAAAACCTCAAAAAATCAGGCAAAGAAAAACTACAAATCACAAGGACAAAATCACATTTTTAAAAGGTATTTAAAAGTCATTTAAAGTTGCATTAGAAAGGGGAGTTATTTTTGAAAATCCATTCGTTTTATTAAACTTCATTGTGTGCTTAAATCCGGTTACACAATCTGATGGATCTATGTAATCAAAATTTATATTCGAGAGTTGGTTTCTACTTACTATGAAAGACAAAACAGGGTGAGGTTCATTCACTCCATTAGTAGTATTGAGAATGTCTGCAATTGCATTAATTATAATAGTGTCAATTGGGGATAGAAGTGCAAATGTTTCCCGAACTACTTTTAAGCATACACTGCAAACATAGTCTTGGTATAGTTCAATAAATCGGCTTTTGGGGAGGGCTTTTTTAGATAGTTTACCCGTACTTGTTGTTTGCAATATATAGGTTGGAATAATATCGTGTCCATGTATATGAATACTGATCGTTGCGGAATTAACCGATAGGCTAAAATCAAGGTTACCGCCTAAATCTGAGATATCAATAAAAGGATTAAAGTAATCAATCGCTTGCCTATACAATTCTATGTCTTTGTTGATAATGCCTCTTGCAATATTATTTAGCTTGTTTGTTTCTGACAACATCTCATTGTATTCATCTATCAGATTACGATACCTGATTTGATCCTTTTGAATTGCGTTCTGTAAATCTTTCTCCAAGCGTTCAATCTGCTTATGCGTTGTATTGAATAATTTATTGAGAAGGCTTGGTTTGAAGTTTGCTATCTTTTGGGAAACGATTTTCTCGTTAGTGTTTTCATATACTGGCTCATTTGGTATCTCATCATTAATAACCTCCTGCCAATCGATTGCATCATTGCAATCTTTATGGCTATTTTTAAGAAAATAAATATAGGCATCGTATTTTTCCACGAGCGTTCTTATTTCTGATAATTGTTGCGCCTTATCCATTTCCTTTTCGTAGTTAGCTAACTCTCTTGCGCGTCTTTTTTGGGAACGTTCAACCCGTTTTCCCATTTTTACCGATTCCTTGAATAGTTTTTTGAATGTCATACCATTTTGATGTTTTGCACAATTATTTAATATATAAGCACTAAATTAAGGGGTCGTAATCCTCCTTAGGTGTAAACTTTCCTAAAACCTTAAAGACCATAAAAACTTCATGCTCTTCTAAGGAGCGGGCATTATAGTAGGTATTATCGCTGATCAGCATAAATATTTTCTTTTTATGATCAACAATAACCCGCTTTATCATCACCTCACCCGCCCTTGTTTGTATTACGTGTACTTCTTTGTCTTTTACCTCATTTGGGAGAATATGGCATAAAACCACTTTGTCGCCTTTCACATATGTAGGCTCCATGCTGTCTCCATCAACCTCAATCAATAATTGCATGCGGTATGTATATTGAGGCATAAGAACCAACTGTCGCTCAAAATCTCCTATATATTGCTCCATCAATGGACCTGCCATTGCCCTCATTGGAAGTATCTCCGTACTGATATTACCTACATGGATAGGAATAAGAGGCTTGTCTGTTACTAATCTCCCTTTCTTTAGTATCATTTCTCCCTCGCCGGTTAATAGCCATGCAGGGTTAATATCTGGATACTTATTGCTAATACGTTCGATTGTATTAAGATTAATGTCTTTTTTGTCCCCTCGCAAAAACTTGCCGATAAAAGCATTTGGTACCCCCAACTCTAATTCTAAAGTACTTATATTTAAGTCTTTATATTTAATAATATCTTCTATTCTACCTTTTAAATCTCTTATTTGCATACTACATATATATGTACAATTTAGCTATACAGCTAAATTATTTTATATTTTATTTGGAATTTAGCTAAATAGCTATTTACTTTGTACTATCAATACCAATTAAGCACAAAGTAGAACAAAATAATTTAAAAAATGAAACGAGGCGTATTAAAAATTATTGCACAAGCTACGGGGTTCTCTTCGGGGTATGTGTATAGCGTCAATATAGGGCGACGCAAAAACAAAGAAGTAGAGCAACTTATTGAGTTGTGGAAGAAAGATATTAAGGCGTTTCGTGAAAAGATAGAGGAAGCGAAAAAAGCTACACTTGTATATAAAGAATGCAAGGATTTGGTAAATCAAGCAAATAACAATTAATC
>CAUJFT010000446.1 GCA_963169475.1 Bacteroidota bacterium
TGCGCCCGCCCCTACTCCTTTGCTCAATGCTTTCGGACTTTCTCAGGGTCAAGCACTTGATGTATATATTACTAAGTTCTACTATGAAGGGAATGAGAGACCTTTTATGGAAATTGACCATGACACAGACTCAAGTTATCAAGCGGTATCTTCGTGCTACTTTATGAAAGAAAGAGTACTTCCCGCGCTTTCTATTGGAGATTTTGGCGGGAATAGAAATCTTAATATTTTCCCTAATCCCTCTGAAAATCATTCGATTTTTGTAAAAACCCCTACATATTTTAAGCCAAAAACTTGCACAATACTTAATAGCATTGGGCAAAGAATATTTGAGTATGAAGTAGAAGCATTATCTTCCGATTTTCGTCTCGATATTCCGAAGTCTCTCTCCAAGGGTATTTATTTTCTACATGTTCAATCTGACAACCGCCCCGACATGTTAAAGGGAACTTTTATGCTCCGCTAATAAGTAGTCTTATCCTATACTTATATTTATAATGTATCCTGAACTTTGATTTTATTCCTTGCTTCCTCGTTTTGATATTGGCAGTAGGATATAATCTATCCGAAATGAGAAAAACAACATAAAATAAAAATCCCAACACTTCTTGAGGTTGGGATTTTTTCTCTTTTAGGTTTTATTTGCTTTTTTTGAAAAAAACAAGTTATTTTACCAAGAAGTTATACAATTCAACCTTGGTGTATGTTGAAATAGGTACACCATACAAATAATAAGGATAAAAATTATGCAAATCTCTTTTCATGGTGCTGCGCAGACAGTTACGGGGTCAAAGCATGTAATTTCGCTTAAAAATGGAAAAAAAATCCTCCTTGATTGTGGACTTTTTCAGGGAAAAGGACAAGAGTCGGATAATTTAAATCGTTTTTGGGGATTTCAACCGGAAGAAATTGATTACATGATACTTTCTCATGCTCACATTGACCACACAGGGCTAATACCCAAATTGGTAAAAGACGGTTATAGAGGCAAGGTTTACTGCACTCCGGCTACTTATGATGTAAGTGCGATTCTTTTGCAAGATAGTGCCAATATACAAGAACAAGATATTCGACAGGTGAACAAGCGTAGAAAAGCCAAGGGACAACCACCATTATACCCGCTTTATACCCAAGAAGATGCAAAAACCGCGCTCTCACGCTTTGAAACTCACCCTTATAAAAGCCCCTTTATGCTTGATGAAAATATTGAAGTAACTTTTACAGATGCTGGTCATATTCTTGGGAGTGCAGTAGTTAGTATAAGAATCAAGGAGGCTGGCGAAGTAAAAAAAATCTGCTTTACGGGAGATTTGGGTCGTTACAATAACAGAATCCTTGTATCGCCTCAACCCGCAGAGCAGGCGGATATCGTAATTTGCGAATCCACTTACGGCACCCGCATTCATGATGACACCCAATTTTCTACCAATGAGCTGCTTCAAGTAATCGAAAAAACGATTATCCAGAAAAAGGGTAAAATTATTATTCCTGCGTTTAGCGTAGGGAGAACACAAGAGGTACTCTTTGTGCTAAATCAGCTTTATAATGAAAGAAAACTACCGGGGATAGATGTATTTGTAGATAGCCCTTTATCCACACATGCAACAGAAATTACCCGCGCCCATACAGAATTGTATAATAAAAAAGTACAAAAAATTCTTAAGGAAGACCATGACCCCTTCGGATTTCCTGGCGTACAATTCATTGAAGATAAAACAGAGTCTCAAAGGCTCAATGATAGAGACGACCCTTGTATTATCATTTCTGCCTCCGGAATGGCAGAAGCAGGAAGGGTAAAGCACCATATTGCTCACAATATTAAAAACTCCAAGAATACCATTCTTTTTATTGGTTATGCAGAGCCAAACTCACTCGGGGGTAGGCTTCAAAGAGGGGCAGAAAACGTAACAATTTTTGGAGATGAATATCCTGTGAATGCGGAAGTAACGGCTTTGCACTCTTTTAGTGCGCACGGCGATTACGAAGATATTTGCCAATTTCTGGCTTGTCAAAATCCTGCACTCGTAGATAAGTTTTTTATTGTTCATGGGGAGCCTGATGTTCAGATGGAGTTTTGTGAAAAAATAAAAAAGAAAGGCTACCAAGAATCCTATGTCCCCTTTCTACATGAATCCTTTCATTTGTAATTAAAAATTGTCCTCATTTTTCGGAATTAGTTGAATGAATTTAATGATTATAGAGAATTTTGTCAGTAATTTTCTGGCAAACTAATTTACAATTAGGATAAAACGATGGAGAGATAAGGCAGTTTTTGACTAACCTTTCATAAACCGTTTCGTATAAGCAAACATTCGCAATGGGCTTCAAAACAGAAAATTGAGTTCGTGTGGGTTCTGAAATACTTCGATTAATACGGTTCACTCGTTTATGAAAAAAATAAGTTTATTTTTTTGCAGTTTAATGCTTTTTACTGCGCCCCTTCGCGCTGAATACCTACTCGTTCCTATGGATTACACACAATCCGAACATTTGAAGGCATACGGAATTGCTTATTGGATATTAGAGTATGGCGTAGATGTAGATTGGTTACTTAATTACAAAGGGGGGGCATTTATGTTTAAGCATACTCCTACCTTTGAGCAAGAGCTTCAAATTCGGGGGGTAAAATATGAAAAAATATCAGATAGTCGCTCTTCTGAAGTCTTGGCATACGTTACTTCTGAATCCGTAAATATGGATGCGGTTAAGTTAGAAAAGCCCCCTAAGGTAGCGGTTTATTCTCCGAAAAACAAACAACCTTGGGACGATGCCGTAACTCTCGCCCTCACTTATGCAGAAATCCCTTATGATGTGGTATATGATGACGAAGTATTGGAAGAAAAACTGAAAGATTATGATTGGCTGCACCTTCACCATGAAGATTTTACCGGTCAATACGGGAAATTCTGGGCTTCATACCAAAATGCGGCTTGGTATAGAGACGATGTTCAAGCACAAGAAGCTACTGCTAAAAGATGGGGATATGCAAAGGTAAGCCAGATGAAACTCGCCGTTGCAAAAAAAATCCACGAGTTTATGGAAAATGGGGGGTTCTTGTTTGCAATGTGTTCTGCAACTGATTCTTATGATATTTGCCTTTCGGCAGAAGGAGTAGATATTTGCCAACAAATGTTTGACGGGGACGCAATGGACGGAGACGCTCAATCACGCCTTGACTATAATCGGTCGCTTGCTTTTAAAGATTTCACACTCGTAACCAACCCCTATCAGTATGAGTTTTCTGATATTGATATGTCTGATATAAGAAATGTACCAGAGTCTATGGACTATTTTACGTTATTTGAGTTCTCTGCAAAATGGGACCCTGTCCCTTCTATGCTTTGCCAGAATCACACTCGTACCGTCAAAGGTTTTATGGGGCAGACCACTTCTTTCAGAAAAAGTCTGATTAAGAGTGAAGTTCTTGTGATGGGTGAACTCAATGCTTATGGGGAAGCACGTTATATTCATGGAAATTATGGCAAGGGAATGTGGACTTACTATGGCGGGCATGACCCCGAAGATTATCGCCACATGGTGGGAGAAGACCCTACGGATTTGAAATTACACCCCACTTCACCCGGCTACCGCCTAATTCTAAATAATATCCTGTTTCCGGCTGCCCGCAAGAAAAAACAAAAGACTTAGGATACCCGACAGTCTTTCAAAGATGTCATTACCTTACCTGAATCAATTCTTGGCGAGATACGTCCCACATCTGCTGCTAAGTGGAGGAGATTAAACTACTACGTTGATAATGCGCTTCTGTACAATGATTACCTTTTTGGGGGATTTGCCTTCCGTCCAACGGGTTACTTCGTCATGATTTGTAAGGATTTCTTCTACCTCTTGTTGGGAAATAGATAAGGAAAGTAGTAATTTTAGGCGGACTTTTCCGTTAATCTGGATAGGATACTCGTACTCGTCCTCTTCAAGATATACGGGGTCATAATCGGGGAATTTCACCTCTATAATAGTACCTTTTCCTCCCACTCTTTCGTGAAGTTCTTCACATAAATGGGGTGCAAAGGGAGCAAGCACACTTAGAAATGGAAGCATGATTTCTTTTTTATAACATTGCTTGTCAATCATTTCCTTCACAAATACCATAAATACAGGGACACAAGTATTAAAAGAAAGTCTTTCTATATCTTCTCCTATTTTTTTAATCAACTTATGCAGTGCTTTCAGTTCCATTTTATCAGGAGTTTCTTCTGTAAGGGTTAATTGCTCATTGTCATCTAAGAACCAATTATTGACCCTTCTAAGAAAACGAACTACCCCCTCAATTCCTTCGGTACTCCAAGGTTTAGACATTTCAAGCGGACCTAAGAACATTTCATAAATCCTCAAGGTATCAGCTCCATATTCCTCACACACGTCTGCGGGGTCAACAGTATTAAAATATCGTTTAGACATTTTCTCTACTATGGCGTCTGTCCTGAACTCATTTTTTACATTCAGGAGAAAGTGTTCCTCCTTATGGTGGGTGCCTATTTTAAATTTTTCAATATCCAATATTCCTGCCCTCACCCATCTAACGTCCACATGAATCTGGGAATACTCCGACTCTTTTTGTGCTGGGGTTAATAAATCAGCACTTACAAACTCATTCGTTATTTTGTGTCGGTACGCTATGGCAGAAGTTCCTTGAATCATTCCCTGATTGACGAGTTTGTTGTAAGGCTCCTCTGCTGAAACCTCTCCTATATCTTTGAGGAACTTCGTCCAAAATCGGGAATATAAAAGGTGTCCTACTGCATGTTCTGCTCCCCCAAGATATAAATCTACGGGCATCCAATAATCCGATTTTTTCTTTTCGGAAAAGGTAAGGTCATTATTACTATCAAAATAACGTAAGAAATACCAACTTGACCCGGCAGCACCTGGCATAGTATTCGTTTCGCGCTTGGACCCGTCAGGAAGATTTACCCATTCGGTTGCTTTAATAAGCGGAGATTCTGGCTTTCCTGTCGGTTTAAAGTCTTCCATCTCCGGTAACTCTACGGGTAGTTCTTGCTCCGGGACAGGGCTATATATTCCATTCTTAAAGGTTAAAGGAGTAGGCTCTCCCCAATATCTTTGCCTAGACCAAATGGCATCTCGCATACGATAGGTAATCTGACGTTTCCCAATCTTGCGCTGCGCTATGATTTCCAGTATTTTACTTATTGCGTCCCCTACATTTAACCCATTGAGAAAGTCTGAATTGATGAGTATCCCCTCTTTGGCTACAAAGGCTTCTTTCTGAATATCGCCTCCTTGAACTACTGCTTGTATGGGTAATCCAAACTTTTGGGCAAACTCATAATCTCTCTCATCATGCGCGGGTACTGCCATAATAGCCCCCGTTCCATACCCAATCAATACATAATCAGCAATCCAAATGGGTAGCTTTTTTCTGGTGAAGGGGTGAATGGCATAGCTTCCGGTAAATACTCCCGTTTTAGTAGCATCGGCTTGTCTTTCTCTTTCTGACCGATTTTTAGCCCAGCTCACGTATGCTTCCACTGCCTCCACTTGTTCCTTAGTGGTAAGGCTTCCTACTAATTCATGTTCAGGAGCAATGACCATATAGGTATTTCCAAAGATAGTATCGGGACGGGTGGTGAAAATTTCCAGCGTGGCATCGGTATTTTCGAGCGGATATTCAATTAGCCCTCCTTCGCTTTTACCGATCCAATTAATTTGAGAGGCTTTAATGGAATCCGGAAAATCTATCGTTTCTAAGCCTTGCAATAATCTATCCGCATAGGCAGTAATTCTCAACATCCACTGTGGCATTTTTTGTCTTTCAACGGGGTGTCCTCCTCTCTCCGACTTTCCGTCTTTCACCTCGTCATTTGCGAGTACCGTCCCTAATGCAGGACACCAATTTACATATCCGAAGGAATGATAGGCTAAGCGGTATTGCATCAAGGTTTCTTGCTTACTAATATCCGAAAACCCAGACCAATCCTCTTTACTAAATTTTATTTTGGAGGGGCTTGCAGCATTAATACGAAGATTTCCTTCCGTTTCAAATATTGTTTCCAATTCAGAAATAGGTCGCGCTTGTTGCGTATCATTACAATAATAGCTTTTAAATAGCTGTAAAAAAATCCATTGTGTCCATTTATAATAGTCTTTATCAGAGGTTTTAATTACACATTCAGGGTCATAACAGAAACCCATAAGCGACATTTGTTCCCAATAACGGCGAACATTCTCTTCTGTCGTAATTGCAGGGTGAACGCCCTTTTCGATAGCATATTGCTCTGCGGGCAGCCCGAAGGCATCAAAACCCATAGGGTGAAGCACGTTAAACCCTTTTGCTCTTTTATATCTTGCAATGATATCCGTTGCTATGTATCCCAAAGGATGCCCAACATGTAACCCAGACCCTGACGGATAGGGGAACATATCTAGTACATAGTATTTCGGCTTATCGGAAGGATTTTTATCTGTTATAAAGGTTTTATTTTCCTTCCAATACTGCTGCCATTTCTTTTCAATTACTCGATGGTCGTAATGTCCCATATTATTCGATTTGGGTGCAAAAGTAAGAAAAAAACTGTAACAATTAAGAATCCAAAGCGGAAATTTCGGTTAAATGTAGAATATTTGGTTTTATCATCTTGTCGGTAAAAGCCTTCTCTGCGAAAAAAACTCACAGACAGGTTTTCCATAATGGGAAACCTGTTTTTAGATAAAAATATTACCCTGATTAGAAAAAGTTAAACACAACTGAAATTCGATTTTGACGCATTCTTTCTATTGCAAGATTATAGGGAGTGCCGCCACTTTCCAAGATACTACTTAACCCCATAGAAGCGCGTAACTCTGGCATAAAGTAATTTTGCTTTCCTATTCTGACGCGGTATCCTAATCCTACGTCTAATAATCCATATCCCTTTCGGACACTTAAAAACTGTGTGTTGTCATTTTGAATTTCTTGGGCTTTATAGCCACCTCTGATACCAAATACTCCAGCAATTCCTTTTTTCTTATCCAAATCAGTAAAGACCAATTGCAAAGGGAACTCTACGTTGATATTTTGAATACGGATATTTCGCACCTCACTATCTTCCATAGTAAAATCCACCTGATTGGTCATAATATTAAATACTGCTTGCGGGCGAAATAACACAAAACGGTTAAGTTTTATATTAAAAGGGATTCCCACACTGATGCCTCCATTCCTAATTGGATTAAAATTCCGGGCTACACTCTTAATGCTATCCGGTGTAAATGCAGATTGTTTAATTGCTAATAAATTGTAGTCTAAAGAGAAACACCCTCCTATTAAGCTTTGAGCCTGAACAACTCCGAAACAAAGACAAAATAGAATTGTTAGTGATAATGATTTCATACTTTCTTAGATTTTTGGGGTAAAGATACATTTTTTTATCTAATTGATACCGCTTTTTAAAAAATACTCTTTTGTTTCTTTTGGGATTTATATAGAAAGCCAAACGGGTATGATAAAAAACAAGGAGAAATTACAGATTTTTTTTTAACTTTGCCTTTCTTTTGAGTAAAAACGCATGAAGCATTATATTCAATTGATGCGCCCGCATCAATATGTAAAAAATTTATTCATCTTTCTGCCAGCCTTTTTTGGGCTTCATTTCTTCAACCTCAAAGTAATGCTAGATACAATTGGGGTTTTTGTGGGGTTCTGTCTTTTGGCAAGTGCAGTTTATATCATGAACGATTACCAAGATAGAGAAGATGACCGCAAGCATCCGGAAAAGTGTAACCGTCCGCTTGCGGCAGAAACCGTTTCTCCCATTACTGCGCTTTGGCTTATGGGTGGGCTTATGACGGGAGGAATCGGGATTATTGCATTTATCAATCTTAAAACGCTCTTTGTTGTACTCTTTTATTTTGTATTAAATATTGCCTATACTTTTAAACTAAAACACATAGCCGTAGTAGATATTACAGTATTGGCGATAGGATTCGTGCTGCGGTTGTATATTGGTTCTTATACAGGAGGTATTGATTTATCTATGTGGATAAATCTAATGACCTTTTTACTTGCATTATTTTTGGGGCTTGCCAAGCGTAGGGCTGATGTACTCCTTGCCGAAGAGGGAACAAAGGTCCGAAGGGCTATTGACGGATATAATCTGGAGTTTATTAATGCGGCAATGACAATCATGGCTTCTGTCGTGATTGTTGCCTATATTTTTTATACCATTTCTCCCGATGTTCAGACACAATACCACAACAATTATATGTACCTTACTGTAATTTTTGTACTTTTGGGAATATTAAGGTATATGCAGATTACCTTTGTGGAGCAGAAGAGTGGAAACCCTACGGGTATCCTCCTGAAAGACTTGTTTTTACAGATTGTCATTGCAGGGTGGATTTCGGCATTTTTTGTACTGATTTATGTTTGGAAATAAAAATTTAGCCACATCAAAATGATTCCTTTACCCGAACATTACATAGAACTCATGCAACGCACCCCGCAAAACCCTAAGTACCACGCAGAGGGTAATGTATATATCCATACAATAAAGGTGCTTGAACAATTCCATCTGTGGGAAGAGTCTAATTCCCTTTCCAAAACCGATTACGAAGTATTATACTGGGCTTGTATATTACATGATATTGGAAAGCCTTTTGTTACTACATGGAAAGAGGATAGGTGGACTGCCAAAGGACATGAAGAGGCAGGCGTACCTCATTCAAGGGATATTCTATTAGGACAAAAAGAGATTTCTCTACATCAACGATTAAGGATATTGAATCTGGTAAGATGGCATCACATTCCCTTGAATTGGAACAAGGTTACGGATACTATCCTTGCAGGCTTTTCCACTATGCTAAATTTAAGAGAGCTTGCTTTATTTGGCACTTTTGATATTGGTGGCAGAGATTGTCAAGACAAAGAGAAAGCCGTAACAAAAGGAAGGCTTTTTATGGAAGACATTGTTCCAAAAATAGAAACGGAGAGTGGCTCCTTTGATTTTGCTTGCCGCCGGTATGGGGAAGGAAATCTTAAACAAAAAAATGCTCTTTGGAATGCCTATCGTATCAATGACCCGACGCTATGGAAAAAATTACTGTATGCCCAATACGATGAGCCTATGCAGCCGGCATTTCAATGTATCCTGCCAATAGGAATACCGAGTCCTCAAAAATGGGATTTCTTGCAGTCTCTTTATCCCAATGCTTTCTTTCTACCAGTAAAAGGGTGGGGAATAGAGGGTAAGTTACCGGAAGTGGCTTTTGACCGCCAAAGGATACTCACCACTTTTAAGCATCATCTTTCTCAATATGCACGGAATAAGCGTACTATTATACTTGTTGGGGATAACCTTTTCGAATCTACGCGCAGCGAGCTATCAAGCATGATAAAATCCCTTCAAGGGCGGGTAACCTCCTACTTTTTTGATATTCCTTTGGAAAATATTATAAATGAAAACCTTGCTCAAACGACTCCTTTGCCAGAGCCAGAGATAAGAATTGCACACAGAATGCTACGTTATCCTCACCCTTGGGAAGCGCACGAATGGTTCGTAGTAACGAACAACGCTAATGTAGAAAGAGTAATCTGACAATAGTATAGGGACGCAATATGCCCCCGTATTTTTTCACCACACCCAAAACTACGCTTATCTCACGGAAGTAAAATGACTTCATCTGCTTGTCTCACTGTGCTTATACCCACATCTTTACGATGGATAAATGCTACCAGATGACATTTTGCAGGGTTTATTGTAGTAGGAAGCGCGTAGCTGTATGTTTTTGTAAAGGTATAATCTGACGGGATTACAGTAGTACTTAATCTATCTCCATATAGTCCGTTTACAGAGCCGCGAAACATACTTTTATGGGAATATTGCTGAATGTGATAGCCATTGGAATCTTGCTCGCCAATTACACCATCTTCAATAACAAAAACGCTAAGATATTCTTGGTCTGTCCCCTCTGTCAAAAACTTTCCGTCCACAGTGATGTTTACATTCCGGTTACTAGCGTTATAGGTCGCCGAGAGTTTCAAATCTGCTTCGGCGGGTTTGCTCAATTCAGAAGCAATCACAGAAGCCCAAATTTCTTTGCTATAAAAGGGGGTAGAAGAAGCTGAATCGGGAACTCTATTAATGAGTGCTACCGGAACAAAGTCCACGAAAAAATCAGCGGCAAGCTCGTCGCCGTCAGGAGTACGATAATCTGCCGAAGAATAATTGCCCGCTATATTGGGCTTTGCCAATGTTCCGGCATGAACCGATACTAATATTAATTGCTCACCATATTGGTCTTCTTTGAGGTTATGCAAAATAGTAGTGGCATCAGGGCAGTTTTTACACTTAAACCCTGTAAATTCTTCTACAAGAATAGTTCTCTTGACATCACCACCACCACCACCACCACCGCCGCCGTTTTGGGTAAAGGGAGGCTTTACCTTATCACAACTTCCTGCAAGGATAAGAACCGCTAAAAGTCCTACGAGGATACTAAGATTAAATTTATACATGCTTGACATTCTTGATTAAAAAAGTTTTCAAAAATACTGAATATTATAAATAATTAAAATATTATTGTGAATATTTTTTTCCTAAACGAAAAGCCCCCTAAAATGGTTGATTCCTTCCTTAAAATGCCCGCCCCATTGCGAGTGTGAGTACCGGTTTTTGGAGCGTATTATCATCAATTCCCCATGCCAAGTCCATTCGCATGATGTAGTTGAGGAATTGGGATTTAATCCCTGCCCCAAATCCCCAAACAAACGGGCTTTTAAGCGTTTGGAGCTGAACCGTAACCGGATTACCATAGATGACTTGTACATCAGTGGGGCTTTTTTGTGAGAAAGGGTTTCCCGTTTTCCATACGGTACCTACATCAAAAAACGGAATCAATTCCCAACCCAATATAGGCTTCGCATTCAACATCGCCGGTCTGAAATTGGAAAAAGGAATCCTCAAATCCCAATTAGCTACAAGATATTTATTCCCATTTCTGGAATTAAACCAAAAGCCCCTCACCGGCATAGCAAACTCCTGAAAGGAAAAATCCGTAACATCAAGGTTTATTTTTCCGGTATATGCAGGGCTTCCGGGTCGATTTCTCCTTAGAATCCCCAAAAACCAATTATCTATCCCGCCCAGATAAAAGGTAGGGCTACTCTCCCCAAATCCAAATCCAGATTGGAAGTTTGTTGCTAATATCATATTTTTCCATACCGGTTGATAATGCTTTGCGGAAAACTTTACAATACTAAACGGTCGAGCCTCCCCGGTAAGATGACGATAAAAATTTGCTTCTCCGTGAATTAATGTGCCTTTTACAGGAGATTCTTCTTTAAAGATTAAACTAGTAAAATCAACAAACAAATTGCTTCGACTTACCCCTCTTTTATCATCGTTCAAGGTTTGCGCATATACTAACCTCAAATCTTGTTTTTGTATTCTATGAAATGCCTGAGAGATTCCTGCCCTAAATCGAGTGGAAAAGGGGTAGGTAACAGTGGCTTTCCCATAAATATTGGTAAAACGGTAAGCCAATGAATCTAAAAGCGCAGGAGAAAGTGCTTCTTGCTGATAGACACGAATAGCCCCTCCGGTTTCTATATGAAAATCGGGGCGAAGTGCTTGAAAAACATAATTCACCCGCGCATCTGCATTTCCAAATTGAATAAAAGGTAACATGCTAAAATAGGGAGTAACGGAAGCCTCAATCCGATGATGATGGAGCAAGTCATGGTAGCCAACCCCCATCATAACTCCGGAGCGGGGAAGGGCATGATACACTAAACTCATTTGTAAATACTCTGCACGCCACTGATTTTTAAATGATTGACCGCTTGTGATATTTATATTTTTCCATTCTGGCAAATGTTTTTTCAAACGTTGCGCCACTTCTTCTTTTTTCTCCTCTCCGGGTTCTACGGAGTGATTATCGGATACATTATCGTCAAAAATATAATATCGTAGTGGGGTAATTTCTGCGGTTTCTTTTTTTTCAGGGGCTTCGGGAATAGGTTCCTCCTTGGTGAGTAGGATTGCTTTTTTCTGATTGAGAAGCGCGAGATACTCTTTTCTAAAAGGAGTAAGAGGAGGAGGACTCCCTCCTGTCTCCGGGCGGTTCAGTGTGTAAATCTCCGGTTTACCATTTTCATACACACTAAAATAGACATCTTGTCCGGAGGTTGTTTGCCACGTTTCAATTCCTGCCTCCATTTTTGTAAGCATTTCTGTTTCTTTGGTAAAAAGATTGCACTTATACAAATCCCACATTCCGGTATTATCAGACAAATAAAACACTTCATAACTATTAGGATTATAGGGCATTCTTTCCTGAATTTCGGGAGTTTGAGTGATATAGGTTAGGGTATCTTGCATTGAGTGGAGGGAGAAGGCAAAAATATCGTGTTGTTTTTTAAAATAATCCCACTCGGGTTGCTTCCTTTCAGATACCCTATTTGTCTCTCTATTAGAAGAAAAGTACAATACATTATCATCGTAGCTCCACTCCGGATTTAAATCATCAAATACATCATGGGTAATTTTCCTAAGCCCCGAGAAATCTTTATACCCAATCCATATATCCGTCTTACCTTCTTGAATGGCAGAAAATGCTACTTTACTCCCATCATGAGAAATAGAAAGATGTAAAATACGTTGAATAGAAGAATCTGCATAAACCAACATGTTCTCCTCTTTTACCATATCGTACTCCCAAACCTCCCATTTACCCAAATGATAAAGGGTATAAAGAAACTTATTTTCATCGGGAAACCATGCCGCCGGAAACTGATATTTCAAATTAGCAGACACTTTATTTTTATACCCAAAAGCGATTCCTGTTTCCCTAAATGTTCTGGAAGGTTTTTCGTACACCCACACAAGTATCTTACCATTTTTGTACCCATAAATGAGCATCTTGTCTTCTCCGCCCGCAAAGCATAAACTTTTATATCCGTCTGGAAGTGTAATCTTTTCTACATCAGGGACGGAGATTAAGGCTACTCTCTGTTCATTTAAAGCCTCAATATGTGCTATGAGAAATGCTTTCCATCTCTGGGTGAAGGTATTTAGGGGGATCCCAAGTACTGCAATGATAGCCGTTTCTACCGAATGGGTTATTTTTGCCAAATAAATTAGTTCTGCAAATTTCTGGGGACCGTACTCTTGTGCAATAAAAAACCAAATAGACTTCCGGAGGACTTCTGCCGCCTCCGTTTTTTCATTTAGGGCTAAATCAATAGGATTGAGTTTTGGGGTACTTTGAAGTAGAAGCTCATCGCGATAAGTCCAGCCATCTGCAACAAAGGCAGAAAGCCCCTCATAAAACCACGGGGGTTTTACGCTAAGTAGCTCATTTTGAATAACATTTGGCAAATCCTGCCCGTATCCAAACTCTTTCAAAATTACTTCTGAAACGCTTCTCTTTATGGCATAATATAGAGTAGAAGGGTCATCGGGAACGATTATGGCTGCGTCTAATTTTGGAAGAGGAATAATCCCATAAGGATAATATCCTTCATTGGGCTGGTAAAGGGCATTGGTATAAGTTAATTCATAAGGGTGGTTCAAAAGACGAAGAACATAACGGGAGCTTGGTTTATAATCATACAAAAAGCCAAGTTCACTTCTTGCCATCTCGGCATATTTAGCCACACGGGTTGCCATCGCTTCATTTCCATCTTTGTAGTAAACATCGAAATATTCGGACGAAACAAACCGCTCGAACCGGCTACTTCTAAACGGTTGGAATACAGTCTGAGCAGGTAAGACATCAGTAATACAAGCGATTATCCATAATACCAGAAGGCGAAAGCCTAAGTTTTTCATTTTTGAAGCATTTACGTTACAAACAACAAATATACAAATATTTTTATCAGAAAAGAAAATTTACCCAATAAGGCGGATACACTAAGGATTAATAAAATACGAAATCAATCCACCTCTGTCATGTTAAGCGAATGCGAAATATCAAACAAGATATTTCCATGCTTGTATAAGTGCCTGCGTATAATTAGTTTATATTGTATAAATTTGAAATTATTATTAGTAATCAATTATTTAACGCTTATTTTAGACTGCATTTAATACAAGACAAATTCGACTTGATACTTAGAACAAAATATGGTATGTTTTTTATCCTCTTTAACTTCCAATAGAATATGCGCCTGCCTTAGCGATAAGGATATTTTTATGAGATTAGCACATTCTATCTGTATCTGTTCGATTATTATCCAACAAATCATGTAAGTGCAGTCTTCTACTCCTATATTAAAAAATATTTTTACCAGACGGAAAGGGCTTCCCTTTGGCACTATTGCAGGATATTTGAGTGTAGATGAATAAGCACCGGTTCGCCGCTCTTATTTTCACAACCTTATCCCTCTACCCTATTGGAAAACACAAATAGCCGGAAATAGCGAGCGGCTTTGATGCTATAGTTTGTATTATTGTGAATTGCCCCGAAAGAAAAAATGCAAAAAAATTGATGAAAATTAGGATTACCCTTGCTTTTTTTAGGTGAAAAGTGCTATCTTTGTTTAGAGTTTTACCCCTCCGCCAAAGAGCCATGAATATAAACCTGGTCGTATTATCCATTCCCATCTTTTTTATCCTTATTGGAATAGAAGTTTTCATTGACCGCTTCAGGGATTTATCCCTTTATCGTTGGAATGATGCTATCACTAACATTAGCTGCGGAATTGCCCAACAAGTTTCTGGAGTGTTTTTAAAGGTGCTAACGATAGGGATATATGAATGGATATATTCAGAAATAAGGCTTTACACTATTCCGCAAGGTTGGTTATCTTTTATCGTATTGTTTTTTTTATATGATTTTTTGTACTATTGGGCGCACCGATGGAGCCATACCGTAAACCTTTTTTGGACGGGACACGTGGTACATCATCAAAGTGAGGATTACAATTTTTCAGTAGCACTCCGCCAAAGCTCTCTTCAAATCGTATTTACCTTCTTTGTTTTTTTGCCTCCCGCATTCATGGGGTTTTCTACGGCAGAGTTTATTGCCGTAGGCGCGCTCAACCTCTTATACCAATTCTGGATTCATACAGAATTAATAGGCAAACTGGGTTTTTTGGAGTGGTTTATGAATACCCCCTCTCATCATAGAGTACATCACGGAAAAAACCCTGAATATATTGATAAGAATTATGCAGGAGTATTTATTATTTGGGATAGGCTGTTTGGCACATTTGAGCCGGAAGTGGCTCCTGTCGTTTATGGAGTAACCCAATCTTTTAAAAGTTGGAATCCAATCTGGGCGAACGTGGAGAATTTTGAAAAAA
>CAUJFT010000447.1 GCA_963169475.1 Bacteroidota bacterium
TTCCTGATGACAAGATATCAATAGAAGGGGTAAAAGAGTTATTCAATAAAGTAAAAGTAACCGCTTTTTTTGGAAAAAATCTTAACCTCTTGAATAATTCTTCCTTGATGGAGGCAAAGATAAAAGCGACTTCAGGTAACATAGCCCTACCTTTAATCTCTGTTGATAGCCTATACAAAAATCAAGATTACCAGCCGCTTAAATTAGCCTATAGCTACGGTTACCTTCGCAAAGTCCCGATTGAGGCATTTGAGACTACGTCTTTCTCTCCTTATGATATTATTGTTACTGATGGATTACCCAATGAGTTTCCTATTTGCCAAGGGATAATTACTACTTGTTTTCAAACCCCTCTTTGTCATGTAAATGTTCTTTCCGGAAGTAGAGGCACTCCCAATGCTGCATGGAAAAAAGCGTTTTTAAGCCCGCGGATAGCAAAATATGAGGGGAAGTTGGTCTATTATTGTGTTACACAAGACTCCCTGATAATACATGCTGCTGATAGTTTGAAAGCAGTTACCTTTTGGAACGAACAACGAGAATCCAAAACTCCTATCGTTTTTAAGCCCAATTATAACCATAAAAAATTAGTTGATTGGAGAGAAACAAGCTACAAGGACATTAATCTCATCGGAGGGAAAGCGGCAAATTTTGCCTCTCTTTCGAAAGTAACCTACCCAAAAGGTAAAACGATTGACGTTCCGGAGGGAGGATTTGCCATTCCTTTTTATTTTTATCAACAACACATAGAAAGAAATAACCTCAAACCCCTCATCGAAGAAGTGATACATGACCCTTTCCTTAAAACGAATAGGGATTCTTTGGCTAAAAAGTTAGAAAAACTGCGCGAAGCAATTAAAGCAGCTCCTATAGACCCTCAATTTATAAAAACGGTGGAGGAAAAAATTCAGAAGCAGCATCTCCCGTACAATAGTTGGCGTTTTCGTTCTTCTACCAATGCGGAAGATATATCCGGATTTAACGGAGCGGGCTTATATGACTCCAAAACAGGGACTATTGGCAGCACTCAAAAGCCCATCAAAAATGCAATTCGCGCGGTATGGGCAAGCTTATGGAATCTTAGGGCTTTTGAAGAAAGAGAATATTACCGAATAAATCACGCCTCCGTAGCGATGGGGATATTAGTCCATAGGGCATTCGGAGAAGATGGTGCCAATGGGGTAGTCATTACTCAAAACCTATATAGGGAAGGCTATCCGTCCTTTACGGTCAATGTACAAGAAGGGGAAACAAGCGTAGTATTGCCCGAAAATGATAGTATTACTTGTGACCAATTCTTAATTCATTTTACGTATGGAGTAACAAATCGAAACGAAACCATTATAGAGTATATCTCCCACTCAAACCTTACTCATGGCAAACCAGTAATGTCAGAGGCAGAAATTAAGACCCTTGCCGAATATTGTGGGGCAGTAAAAAAATACTTCTATAATCAAACTGATTGGGGAACAAGGGTCAAAAGCTATGATGATTTTGGGTTAGATATAGAATTTAAATTAGCATTAAAAACACGCAAGATTTACCTGAAACAAGTAAGACCTTTTGAAAAATAAATAATACTCGCACAAGCAGCACTCACTCAAAATTTATTAAAGAAAAAGTGGTTTTTTCTACAATTTTTTAAAAAAAACAAGGGAATACAAAAAAATCATAAATAGATTTAATTTTTTTTTTTGTTTTCTAAAAGTTTAATAATTTGCACCCGTTTAGCTTTCGCTAATATTATTTTAACAAAATCAAAGATTATATGAATCTAAAATTACGGTTAAATTACGGGTTGTTGGTCTGTTTTTTAATGATTCCTTTTGCTTTCTTGTCGGCACAAGGAGTCTTGAAAGGTGGAGTGAAAGACGACAAAGGACAGCCCTTATCAGGAGCAACGGTTATGGTCGGAACCGACTATGGTGCTTACTCTGATGAAGAGGGGAATTTTCGGGTTGAAAATATACCCACGGGGGACTATACGCTTACAGTCAGTTATTTTGGCTACACAGACTATACCGCACCGATTGCTATTGGAGCTACTGAAATAGCAGTTGAGGTAACGCTAAATGAGGCCGCCTCTACTGCAAATGAAGTGGTAATTGTTGGGTATGGAACGATGCGTAAGCGCGACCTCACCAGTTCTATCGCTAAGGTCAAAGAAGTGAATGACAACGTGGGCAATAGTTTTGAGGTAAATCTTCAGGGAAAGGCACCGGGTGTGCAAGTAATCCAAAGTTCGGGAGCTGCCGGAACGGGTGCCGTTGTTCGCATTAGGGGACTCAACTCCATCTCGGCGAGCGGAGATCCGCTTTATGTAGTAGATGGGATTCCCATCACTCAAGATATATTCCCGAGTGGGGCTTCTGCCAACCGCGGCGGGCAGAATAATAACCCACTAAACAGCATAAATCCCAATGATATTGAATCTATTGAAATATTAAAAGATGCGGCAGCAGCCGGGATTTATGGGTCAAGGGGGGCAAATGGAGTAATCCTGATAACCACCAAAAAAGGACAAACCGGAAAGCCGGAGTTTGATTTCACTGCCCGTGTAGGGGCCTCCACCCCTACAAAACTCCATAAATTTACGAATAATCAAGAATGGCTTCAACTACGACAGGAGGCTTGGGAAAATGATGGAAACGTAGGGCGCGCACCCTTACCCAGAAATATGACATGGGAAAATGCCTTGAAAACGAATACCGATTGGGTAGGAATGACTGTAGGTACGGGAGTAAAGCAAGAATATACAATGGGTATGAAACAAGGCACCAAAAAGTTCAGTTCCTATTTAGGAGCAGGCTACCTAAATGACGAAAGCTACCTAAGGGGAAACAACTTCCAGCGGTATAGCGGAAGATACAACCTAGATTGGAATGTGGCTAAATGGATAAAGGTTTCCGCTAATACCTCGCTCTCTCAAGGATTAAACAATAGAGTTTCTCAAGCGTGGGATGCCGGAGGCTTTGGTGCCGCTAACTCTACCCTTCTTAATATCTATCCCGGAGATGACTACCTTGGAGGCGATGACCCTACCTTCCGAAGAAATCACAGAAAGTGGAGAACCGTTGAATGGCGTTCTATTAATAATGGTACCATTTCGCTTACTCCAATCAAAAACCTAGAAATTAGAGGAACAGGAAATTATGACTTTATGAATTGGGACGACAATATCTATGAGGATACTGTATATGACCAAACTAACCACATCGCACGCGCAAGCCGCTCAAGGGTAATTACCAGAAATAGAAGTGCAAACCTTACCGCACAATATAATTTTGAATTAG
>CAUJFT010000448.1 GCA_963169475.1 Bacteroidota bacterium
GAGTTCCATTCTGGCAAAACTATGTGTTTGACTATTTAGAATCCATAGGAGTATCTCCCGGATTGAGAACCCTTCAAGATAATGAAAAATTTCTGATATATGGTAGGATTGGTAGCCCTTCTACGGTACAATCTATCCTAACCCCCAATTTGGGAGCTGACTTTATTGTTAATACAAACTTATCTGTGCCATACACACAGGCTTCCGTCAATTCTACAATCATTGGACCCTCCAAAGGGTGGACGAGTTTAATATGGGATTGGAATACCATTGACCCTATCGTTCAAGAGGTAACAGATGTTTCAGTATATGGGGTAAAGCAAGATGGAAGCGCGACCTTTTTATTAAAAACGCATGGTGCAGGAACTTATCTTTTGGATACTATCAGCCATGTAACCTATCCATTTATGTATCTTAAAGCCGAAATGTCGGATAGTATTTATCGTACAGCCCCTCAATTAGATCACTGGCACATCTTATATAATCAATCACCAGATGCAATTGTAGACCCTTTTGGCGATTTTGTATTTAAAGCCGATACGCTTGCCGAAGGAGCAGACCTTCGTATCAGAATGGGCGCAGTAAACCCTTCCAAAATTGATATGGATAGTCTTCTAGTAAGCTTCAGAATCCAGAAAGAAGACCGCTCTATGATACTTCTGGGAGAAAAAAGATATGCCCCTCTTCCCAAGGAAGGGCGAATTTTAGTTGATTTTACCGTTAATACGCTGAATATGGGTATTGAAGGGAAAAATAAATTTATCGTGGAGCTAAATCCCAATCTTGACCAGCCTGAACAATATAAGTTTAATAATACCTATATTCATGACTTTTATGTAATCAGTGATAAAGAAAATCCACTGTTACATGTTACCTTTGACGGGAAAGAAATTATGGATATGGATATTATTTCTCCTACCCCGCAGATTCAAATTGAAGCCAAAGACGAAAATCAATTTTTGGCAATGACAGATACCGCAACCTTTGATGTTTATTGGAGAACGCCCCAAAGCGGCTCACAATGGGAGAGGATACTGATTGATAATACAGACCCCAGAATAGAATGGGAGCCGGCAAGCCTACCCGAAAACCGTGCAAAACTAACCTTTAAGCCCGGATACGCCGAGCCACTCCCTAATTCTGACAATAACTATTATAGCCTTCGCGTGCAAAGTCGTGATATGAGAGGGAATAATTCAGGAAAGTCTAATTATGAAATTTCGTTTAGGGTTATCAATGAGCATACGATTACGAATGTACTAAACTATCCAAACCCGTTCTCAACCTCTACCCGCTTTGCCTATATCCTTACCGGAAATGAACTTCCGGAAATGTTTCAGATTCAAATATTTACTATTACAGGAAAATTGGTGAGAGTAATTGACTTGAAAGAGCTTGGAGATGTCTATTTTGGTAAAAACCTTACGAATTATGCGTGGGACGGAACAGACGAATACGGAGACCGTTTGGCAAATGGGGTTTATTTGTATCGTGTAATCACCAAAATGAAATCGAATATACTCAAATCTTCTGCGGAAGATGATAAAACGGATAAAATGTTCAAAAATGGTTGGGGTAAAATGTACATTATGCGCTAAAAATTGTAAAAACCAAAAAATCACGTAATTTTGTGAGCCTTATAGAGTACTATAAGGCTCATTTTAATTTTTTGAATACATGAAAATAAGGCGTTTTATAGGCTTATACTTTCTGCTTCCTGCCTTGTTTGTGCAAGGTTGCACCAATTCAAACTATGTCTTTTATAAAGATTTTCCGGAATCTGTATGGCTGGCAGAAGACACTCTTCGCTTTAATCTCACCCTTTCGCAAAAACAAGTGGGTTCTCCCTTTACTATCGAAAACACCTACTCAAATCTGTATCCCTATCAAAATATTTACCTCAAAATCTGGGCAAAATCGCCCTCCGGAAAAATACTCGAATCTACTTTATTGGATACTTTAAGCAACAAAGCCGGTATTTGGAGAATAAAATCTAAACAAGGAAAATATGTCCTCCCTTTTGCCGCTATGGATTCTCTACACTTGGCAGAACCAGGAGACTACTCTTTTAAAATCATTCAATACATGCGAAAAGACTCTCTTAGAGGGATAAAAAAAATTGGCATCAAGACAACTCCGTAAAAATAACAGACCTTTTATCGCTAAACTCAACACGACCCCAACACTATCCGAATATTTTTTACAGCATTCGAATCAGGAAATTTTTAATTTGCATACACCTAAAAATGTAAAAGCAATTAATATTTTTCGTAATTTTGCGCCCTCATTTAGCACAAAAAACAATAACTAATTGATTTTCAATGGAAATTAGGAATATCGCGATTATTGCACACGTTGACCACGGTAAAACAACCTTAGTGGACAAGATTTTGCACCACTGTAAACTTTTTAGGGAGAATCAAGAAACGGGAGACCTGATTCTGGATAATAATGACATAGAAAGAGAGAGAGGGATTACGATTCTTGCCAAAAATGTATCTGTAACTTATAAAGGAATTAAAATTAATATCATAGATACGCCTGGACACGCAGACTTTGGCGGAGAAGTAGAGCGCGTACTAAATATGGCAGACGGCTGCCTTCTATTAGTAGATGCGTTTGAAGGCCCTATGCCGCAGACACGCTATGTACTTTCCAAAGCCATTGAGCAAGGGCTAAAACCAATCGTAGTGGTGAACAAGGTAGATAAAGAAAACTGCCGCCCAGAAGAGGTGCATGAAGCCGTATTTGAATTGATGTTTGTGCTAAATGCAACGGAGGCACAGTTAGATTTCCCTACTGTGTATGGCTCCGCTAAGCAAAATTGGATGGGTTCAGATTGGAAAACCCCTGCTGCCGATATTTCCTATCTATTGGATACAATCATTGAAAATATACCTTCTCCAAAAATTGTAGAAGGTACTCCCCAGCTCCAAGTTACAAGCCTAGACTACTCCAATTATATCGGAAGGATAGCCATAGGAAGAGTAGCAAGAGGTATGTTCGTATCCGGGCAAAATGTTTCTTTGATGAAAAGAGATGGTTCGGTAGTAAAAAGTAAAATAAAGGATTTATACACCTTTGACGGCTTAGGAAAGGTAAAAGTAGAGCAAGTCTCTTGTGGCGACCTATGTGCCATTGCCGGAATTGAAGGCTTCGACATCGGCGACACGGTGGCAGATGCCGAAAACCCGGAGGCTCTTCCTCCTATCAAAATAGATGAGCCTACGATGTCTATGCTTTTTACCATTAATAATTCTCCGTTTTTCGGTAAAGAAGGAAAATTTGTAACTTCAAGGCATTTAAGAGAACGTTTATTTAAAGAAACAGAAAAAAATCTGGCATTAAGAATCGAAGAAACAGACTCTCCAGACTCATATTTAGTCTATGGAAGAGGCGTGCTTCATCTTTCCGTCCTACTCGAAACGATGAGAAGAGAAGGGTATGAGTTACAAGTAGGGCAGCCGCGTGTAATTCTTAAAGAAGTGGACGGGCAAGTGTATGAGCCAATCGAATTACTTGTAGTGGATTCTCCCGAAGGCTGCGCCGGTAAAATCATTGAATTGGTTAGTCAGCGTAAAGGAGAAATGACAATCATGGAACCCAAAGGCGATTTAATGCACTTAGAATTTCGCATTCCTTCTCGTGGACTTATCGGAATGAGAACTACTGTACTCAATTTAAGTGCGGGAGAAGCAATAATGGCACATCGTTTTGTAGAGTTTGAGGCATGGAAAGGAGATATTCCTTCTAGAATAGCTGGTACCCTAATCGCACACGAAGCAGGCACAATTATTCCTTATGCACTTGATAAGTTGCAAGATAGAGGGTCCTTCTTTGTAGAACCCGGAGAAGATGTATATATGGGGCAGATTATCGGAGAGAATACCCGTACAGATGATTTGGTGGTAAATGTAATCCGTGAAAAAAAATTGACCAATATGCGCGCCTCCGGCTCTGACGAAAAGATGAGTATTGCCCCCCCAATTCGCTTTTCTCTGGAAGATGCTTTGGAGTATATTCAGGAAGATGAATACGTAGAACTTACCCCAAAAAGCCTCCGACTTAGAAAAATCCTCTTAGACGAAAACGACCGCCGCCGTGCAGCAAAACAAAAAGCAACAATAGCATAGCCCAAGCAGGCATAAAATGTAGATAAAAATGAGTTTTGGTTTAGACCAAAACTCATTTTGTCATTAAAACAGGTATGGTTTTGACCATGTGTGCTTTAGCGGTGCAAAAAAAATAAGGGAACATTCGAGCCTTCCTATATCAGAGTATCCTACGTTTCCCTTTCTTATTGTTGTGCCGACAGACAATTTTTAATTGCCCAATGGGAAGATTTCTTCAGGCAATATAATCTCTTTACTTGCCCCGTCTCTTATGATGTCGCTTTCAAAAAACATGAATCGCGGACACCCATTAAAGCAGAATATGGAAATACTATTGAGTACATGAAATATTTAGTAATTAGGGATTTAGATTAAAATGAGTGATGAGTTTCAAAGTATTCCTACTTAGGGTTAAAGATATTTTTTCTTTAATTGCAAGCAGAATCCAAAGAAATTTATGGGTTAGGTATTTTTTTTACTAACTTGCGCCTTCGTTATTGAAAAATTAATTCATTACCATTTATTAACCATTAAAATTAGTACACTCAATTCACATTTGTTTTATGGCACAATATCAAACTAAATCACACCCGAAAGGGCTAGCACTACTCTTTGTAACGGAGATGTGGGAGCGTTTTAGTTATTACGGAATGCGGGCAATCTTCATTCTGTTTATGACAAAAGCTCTTCTACTTTCAGATGCTGAAGCGTCTCAAATCTATGGTAGCTATACGGGGCTTGTCTATCTTACGCCGCTTCTAGGGGGCTATCTTTGCGATAAGTTTCTTGGAAACCGTAGGAGTATCGTTATTGGAGGAGTACTCATGGCAATAGGACAGTTTTTGATGTTTTTAAGTGCCTCTACCGGAGGGGTTTCTCTAATGTGGGCAGGTCTTACCAGTCTAATTATCGGAAACGGCTTTTTTAAACCTAATATTTCTACGATGGTAGGGCAGCTTTACCCCGCTAATGACCGTAGGATTGATAGTGCATTTACAATTTTTTATATGGGTATCAACCTTGGTGCCTTTTTCTCTCCCTTAGTTTGTGGCTCTATGGATTTCAAATGGGGATTCCTATCGGCTTGTATCGGAATGATTTTGGGGCTTGTTGTCTTTATATTCTTTCAAGGCAAGTACCTTATTTCGGAGGAAGGAAAGGAAATCGGTTTACCCGTCAAAAAAATGGACATGAATAGTATTCTCCTTACCCTCGGCTCTATTGGTATCATCTTTTTTATGCTCAATTTTAAGCAATTATTTAAGTCCGAAGTAGATATCATCAGTTATTTTATCTATGGTGCGATGATTATCATGCCTGCCGGAATTTTATTAGATAAAAGCCTTACCACGAAAGAAAGAAATAGAATTATCGTGATTTTCATTCTTGCTTTTTTTGTAATCTTCTTTTGGGGGGCATTTGAGCAAGCAGGAGCTTCTCTTACCCTATTTGCTGACCGCCAAACAGACAGAAATATTATGGGAATGGAAATGCCTGCTTCCTATTTCCAATCTATTAACCCACTCGCTGTCATCGGGCTTGCCCCTTTGTTTACTATCTTGTGGGGCTTTCTTTATGCCCGAAACCTTGAACCCTCTTCCCCCAAAAAGATGGCGATTGGTTTGACCCTTGTTGCCTTAGGCTATGTAGTCATTGCTATCCCCGTAAAAGGATTAGGAATGGATACGAAAGTCTCTATGTGGTGGTTGATTGCGCTATATATCATTCATACGATGGGTGAGCTTTGCCTCTCCCCTATCGGGCTTTCAATGGTTTCTAAATTATCGCCGCTTAGGCTTTCTTCTTTGATGATGGGTACTTGGTTTCTTGCAAATGCCGCCGCAAATAAGTTTGCCGGTACGCTCAGCGCACTCATTCCTCCTACCGCTGCGGAAGGTAGCACTCCGGCTGATAAACCCTTAGTATATCCTTCGTTTTTGGGGTTTGAAATCACCAACTTATATGAGTTCTTTATGCTATTCATCATTATGACGGGTATTGCTGCGGGTATTCTGTTTGTACTCAGTAGCTGGCTAAAAAAGATGATGGACGAAGACCCACAAGTGGCTACTAAATCTTAAAATAAAAAACATCATATTATTCCCAAAACCGGTAAAAATATTTTGCCGGTTTTGGGAGTTCTTACACTATGCAGGATATTCTTATTATTGCCGGAGTAATCGCCCTTGCCCTTGCGCCGGTATTGTTTATCTTAATTTATGTCATCACAAAAGATAAATATGACAAAGAACCCCTCCCCTACTTGATAGCGGCTTTTATGGCGGGGGCTTTTAGTGCCTATCCTGTAATTAAAACCGCTGAATTTTTACAATACTACCCCGACAAACTTTTATTTGCATTGGGTTTACAAGCGGAAGCAATATCCTCTACAGAAACCCCTCTGCATCTATTTATTTATACGCTTTTGGTCATTGCATTTACGGAGGAAATATGGAAATATCTCACGACTATGATATTTTATCCGCTAAAACCTTTTAATGAGCCGCTTGACGGGATTATTTACTGTGTGTCTGTGTCTATGGGATTTGCGGCGGTAGAAAACTTCATCTATGTATATCAATCCGGATTTGCAACCGGAATCTTACGGATGTTTACGGCTGTTCCCTCTCATGCTGTTTTTGGGACGGTAATCGGATATTTTATAGGAAAGGCGAAGTTTATCCCTGAAAGAGGAAAAAGAAGCTGGTTGCATATTCAAGGGTTTTTAATTGCATTGGGCTTACACACATTATATGATTATTTTATTTTCCTTGATTGGGGAGTTTCCGGGCTGATTTCCATAGGAATATTGATTGGAGGGGTTGTTTTTGCAAGAGACGCAGTACGGATACGCCAAGAAAATTCTCCTTTTAGACCTGCTCCTATCGCGGTGATGATTGAAGCAGAAGAACCGCTTGAAGAAGATATAACGCCTGAAAAACAAGAAAATAAGGAAGAAAATCAACCCTAAACCTTTTGTTTTATAGCTATATGTGCAAAACCTCGCGGTAAACGTGCCGCTCTATCTAACAAGGAATTTGGTCGGCAACCAAAATATCCTCAATTTTGTAGTACCATTTCTAATTGTGATTCACTTAATTTATTGCTACTTTGAAGTTCTATCTCCTAAAGCTAATTACTATCATTACACTTCTTTTTGGAGGAGAGGTTTTGTATGCCCAAAAAAAAGGGACCGAAGCTACTCCGCCGGATTCTTTACAAGAGACAGCAAATGGGGATTCTTTGAAAAAAGATTCAGTAATCGTAACCGACCGAAAATCCATATTAATAGATTCGTTAAAAAATATTTCGGAACTTAAAACCCCCATCACCTCTAAAGCCGAAGATTCGATTGTATTTGATATTGAAAAAAAAACACTTTGGATGTATGGGCAGGCAATTATGAATTATGAGGATTTAAAAATAGAATCAGACCACATCGCCGTAGATTGGACAAGTCAGGTAATGACCGCAGAGGGGAGGCAAGTCGAAGACAGTAGCAGGGGGACCATAGGAAGACCGGTTTTTACACAAGGAGAGCAGACTTATACCGCCCGAAAAATGTCCTACAATTTTAAGACCAAAAAGGGGAAAGTAACAGACGCAAGAACTACCGAGGGAGACGGTTTTCTTTTGGCAGAATCCGTAAAGCGAATGCCAGACAACTCCTACTTTGGGCTAAATGGTAAATATACTACTTGCAACGAACCCGAGCATCCTCATTTTTACATTAAATCTAAAAAAATGAAGGTAATCCCGGACGATAAAATTATTTCCGGACCCTTGAATTTAGTCATTGAAGAGTTTCCTATTCCTATTGTGATTCCCTTTGGATTTGTTCCTAATGTAAAGAAAAAAACCACAGGAATCGTAATGCCCACCTATGGAGTACAAGGAGAAAGAGGGATATACCTTCAAAATTTAGGATATTATATCGGGAAAAGTGAGTACTTTAATCTGCTTTTTGATGGGGATATTTATTCTAAAGGAGGGTGGCGGCTTGGAATAGGTTCACAATATAAATTTCAGACAAGAACCAGTGGAAATATTGCCTTCGACTACGGAATCATACAATTTAATGAAGCGACAGACCCCGATTTCAGAAAAACGGCAGCGTGGAAATTTAATTGGACACATCAACAAACGCTTAACCAAAATACAAGCCTAAGTGCAAGGGTAACACTAGACAAGCAGTTTAATAGAACGCTCAATTTTAATATGAATCAGGCATTAGCTAATCTTCAAACCTCTGCGGTTACCCTCAATAAATCCAAAATTGGCAATACGCCATTTTCATTCTTCCTCTCCTCCGAACTGATTCAGAACGTAAATAATAGTACACTTACGATGCGCTTACCGAACTTTACGCTCTCGATGTCCCCCCAAACACCGTTTAAAAATATAGGGGTAAAACATGAAGCTCTTAACTTCCTTCGACAAATCAATTTTAATTATAGCCTTAATGCCACCAATCAGGTTACAGACGTATTACAAGACATTGCCCTTAGCGTTTTACAAGAGCCTAACCGACGATATACCTATACCCAATCTTCAACCCAAGATACAATCCGTAAAATGGGATATGAATTTGTGAGTAATGGTATTCGGCATTCTATCCCGCTTTCTACCAAAATTCAGGCTTTTAAATATCTTAATATTAGCCCCAACCTAAGTTATAATGAATATTGGTATAGTAAGACAATAGAAAAAACATACGACTCTGTGAGTAATATCGTTAGAAACAACTACCAAAATACCTTTGCTACTGCACGGGATTTTAATACCTCCGTGAATGCAAATACTACCCTCTACACCTTCTATGGGCTAAAAAAATCTAAACGGGGGTTTGTGGTTCGTCAGCTAATCATTCCTAGTATTGGATACTCATACAGACCCGATTTTTCCGATGAAAAATGGGGGTTTTACAAGACCTATACAGGGGCTAATCATAAAGAGGTAACATACAGCCGGTTTGAGGGGGCAATCATTGGAGGACCCGGAGCGGGAGAAAGTCAGTCGCTTAATTTTTCCCTCCAAAGTAACTTAGAAGCCAAAATTCTTAAAAAAGAGAGCTTTAAGCCGGACTTTCCAGAGAAAGAAGATAAGTTTAATAGAATCCGACTATTGGATAATTTAGGGTTAAATACTTCTTATAACTTTGCGGCAGACAGCTTTAAATTATCGGGAATCGGGCTAAACGGTAGAACTACTATTTTTAAAGGCAAACTAAACATTAATGCTAATGCTACGCTTGACCCTTATTACTTCGACACCCTGCTGAACCGAAGAGTAAACACTTTTGCCTTTCAGGTAAATAATACGCCCGGAAGGATTACGAATGCAGGGCTTAGTTTCAATACTGCTTTTCAATCCAAAAACAAAAAACAGAGACCTTTAAAAAAAATGCCCGGCTTTGATGAAGCAGAATACGCAGATATTCAGCGATTTATAGCGGGTTATGTGGATTTTAATATTCCGTGGTCTGTGAGTGTAACCTACAATCTGAACTATAACCGATTCGGAAATGCAAAACCCGTTCTCAATAATGTCTTAAATTTCAGGAGCGATTTGAATTTGACGGAAAAATGGAAAATTGGGATTAATAGTGGGTACGACTTTACCAATAATCAGATTGCAGAGAATACTTCATTTAGCTTGTATAGGGATTTACATTGCTGGGAAATGTCTTTTAATTGGAACCCTCTCGGTAGATTTCAATCCTACTCTTTGGCGATTAATGTCAAAAGTAGTACACTTCAAGACCTAAAATTAAATAAGAAAAATCTCTGGACCAATCGGTTCAGAGATTTCTAAGGAACGTATTTAGCTTACTTTGTTTCTTTTTTACTACAATTAAGGCTTCTCCTTACCGAGATTATTAGTAACCAATTGCGAAATTTGGTCATATACTTGAAGGAAATTATGAATCATATTTACCTCCTCTCTATTGCCTAAGAATAGAGGGGTCCGCTGATGAAGCGCTGTGGGTTCAATATCAAGAATATCTGTATAACCATTTGTAGCCATACCGCCGGCTTGCTCTGCAAGCATTGCCATAGGATTGCCCTCATACAGTAACCGGAGCTTGCCGCTAGGCTTATCGGTTGTTCCCGGATAAAGATAAATCCCACCCTTGAGAAGATTCCGATGAAAATCCGCTACAAGCGAACCTACATACCTTGCGCTATATGGTTTTTTGACTTCATTAGAGGTTTTTATAAAACGAAGGTATTGTTTTACTCCCTCAAATAATTTTCGATAATTGCCTTCATTAATAGAATAGATATTACATTTTTCAGGATAGCGAATATTGGGGTGAGAGAGTAAAAACTCCCCGATAGAGGGGTCAAGGGTAAAGGCGTTTACTCCATTTCCCGTAGTGAAAATCAACATCGTGCTTGAGCCATACAAGATATATCCTGCCGCAACTTGATTCCGCCCTTTTTGAAGATAATCTTCCGGTACAAGGGCTTCCCCGCTTTCGGAAATTCGTTTATAGATAGAAAAGATAGTTCCGATAGAGCCATTTACATCAATATTAGAAGAGCCATCTAAGGGGTCTATTAATACTACATATCTACCTTTGGGATTAAGTATTACGATTTCTTCTTGCTCCTCAGAACCTATCGCACACGTTTCGCCTCCTTTTTTGAGCGCGTCAATCAGTTGTTTTTCTGCATAGATGTCTAACTTTTGTACTTCTTCCCCCTGCACATTCGTTGAGTTAAGAGACCCCAGAATATCCACAAGCCCGGCTTTGGTAACTTCTCTATTAATAATCCGGCAAGCGAGCATTAGGTCGCGTATAATTTGAGAAAATCCACCCGTAGCCTCTTGGTTACTTTTTTCTTTTTCAATGATAAATTGTTCTAGTGTAATAACTGATTGAGTGCGCATGACAATTTTGGGGATTAAATGATAATACTCCGATTTTGGGTACAAAAGTAGAAAAAAATTAGGGTTTATGGCTTATATTGGGGAATATTTTTTTAAGTTTAGGAACTTATACCTACATGCCTCTATTGGTTTGGTTTTTGGAGAAAGGAACGTAACAAAATAGAATAAATTGCGTTCAACACAAGCGGAGTTCGTAAGTAAAAATCCAAAGGGCAGATTATGGGAGGAGTATAGACTTGGTTCGGTGTGCTTTAAGATAAGAGGCTTCCAAAATACCGTGATACCAGACCACTTATTATCCGTTTTTTATGTGTTATTTATATGTATCAATTGGGTAATTATCTTTGGGCTTATTCCCTACAATCGCTTAGAAATGGCACTTACTTTTAAAAGCATAAAGAATTGATAATAATAAAGTTAAAATCTAATAACTAAATATTGTCTTCTAAAAATCACCTAATTTATCTTAAGTACTCGTTTGAAATTAGTTTATAATATTATTTTTAATTAAAAAGCTGATAAATAGCTATTTGTGAGGACTAAGAACTCATCATTAAAAACTAAGAACTACTTAGCATAAAAAGAAGCATTATTTTACGGCACGAATTTTGAATTATTTTGTTTCTTGCATTTAATCCGATAAAGATGTATAAATTTATACTTATTATTTTTTTGATTTTGTCTTTTGTTCAGGTATCCATCGGGCAAAATGTGTCAGGTTTTGGGAAAAAAAATTACGCTCAAAGGCAGTTTTTATACTCCAAAAACCAAAAAATTCCTCAACCACCGGTGTTTAAGCCTAAAATGGATTTGGTAAAATACACGCCTTTTGAGGCAGACCCTAAGGAGACCCGGAAGCCGGTTCGGAAGCCGGAAGAAAAGCGTCCTAAAAACCAGAAAACAGAGCCAGTAGCCCCTGCGCCAAGAGACAGTAATCCGAATACGGAGAACACGAATCCCACTAAAAACAAAGCGGAAGCCATTTCGCCTTTGCCCGCGCCTCCTAAGAGTAGCAAAGAAGAAAAAGCAGCTGCAGAAGCCGATGTACTCTATAAAAAACAAGCCAAAACCTTAGTGGACACGGCATTTGCCTACCTCAATGTAGGCTACAAATCAGGGGGTACTACTCATGAGGGCGTAGATTGTTCAGGATTGGTAATGATGGCTTACAAAGCCATAGGTAAGAGTTTGCCGAGAACCTCTGCGGAAATGGCTAAAACAGGAAAAGAGATTATCGGTTTTGACACTCTCAAAGTAGGCGATTTAGTGTTTTTTGACTCCAATAATGCCGGGAAAATTAATCATGTAGGAATGATTACCAATATTGGAGAGGTAGAGATAAGATTCATTCATTCTACGATAAGTGCGGGAGTAGTAGAGCATTCTCTCACCGGAAACTATTGGAAACCGAGACACCGTAAGACGATGAGGGTGCTTTGAAAAACGAAACCAGCAAGGCTATATACTCCCCTTTGCCTTAATTTCAAGGTATTTATTGAGCGCGCTAATCGTGAGGTTTTCCGGCGTAGTCAATACCGCATGTACTCCGTTCTGTTCCAGTTCCATGACAATTCGCCTTTTTTCTGAAACAAAACTTTCTCCAATTGCTTTCATATATACTTCTTCTGTATTTTTGGGAGTAGTGCTGATAAGTCGTCTCAATTCAGTATTTTCAAAAAAGATAACTACAAGCAGATGATTGGCGGCTATCTTCCTTAGAAATGGAAGTTGCCTTCTCAAAGAAGATACCGATTCAAAATTTGTATAAATCATGATTAGGCTTCGTTGAGTGATTTTTCGCTTGGTGAAGATGTACAAACGCTGAAAATCGGCTTCCGGAAAATGGGTATCCTGGCTATAAAGCGTTTCAAGAATAGTGTTCATTTGTGTAGCTTTATTATCGGCTGCCACGCTTTGATGAATTTTTTCGGCAAAAGTAATTAGCCCCGCTTTGTCGTGTTTATGTACGGCAATATTGGACACCACAAGGCTAGTATTAATGGCATAATCCAGCAACATTAATCCATTAAAGGGCATTTTCATATTCCGGCTTTTATCTATCACCGAATAAACATTTTGCGCCTTTTCATCTGTAAATAGATTAACCATAAGCTGATTGGCGCGTGCTGTAGCATTCCAATTTACGGTTCTGTAATCATCGCCTCTTATATAAGGCTTAATCTGCTCAAATTCAGTCGCATGTCCTAATCTACGTATTTTTTTGATTCCGATTTCATTTAAGCGATTAGAGAGAGCCATTAGCTCGTATTTTTTCATCTGAATATAAGAAGGATAGACCGCTATCATTTTCTCTTCCTCAAATTGGTATCTTTTTTTGACAAGCTGAAAAGGGGAGCGTACATAAATGTTCAATACTCCGAATAAGTATTCTCCACGTTTTGTA
>CAUJFT010000449.1 GCA_963169475.1 Bacteroidota bacterium
AAGAACTAAACAAAAAGCTAAGTGAGACTTTAATGCTCACATTCTCTGATTCAGACACAGAAAGAAACCGAACCCTTTGTATGGTTAAGCTCCTTTGGCAATATCCAATAATATGGTGTGACCCTGATTTGTTTCCTATAAAAAAGAATGTAGATGAATATTTTATAAACAAACAATGGGGGAATCTTGTAAAAACGAAAGGAAATGAAATACGTGCCTTAGCATTTATTTTGGGAGTTGCGGAGGGGGCAACGCCTAATTATGAAGAAAAATATATTATCTACGATTATCTAAAAAAAATGAGCGAAGTAAAGTTAGAAAGGGACGGAAAAAAATATAGCTTTGTGATTCATACCCATCAAAAAGAGGGAGCAACTCCGGGATTTTATAGGATTTCAGGAAAAATAGGAACAGAAGGCAGCATTTCAGAAACTGATAGGAAAATAATTACTCCGGTAGAGTGTATTTCCAAATAAAATAAGAAGAATATCTTTCGTTCTATTACTGCCAGAGGATTAATACCTGTGGTTAATCTATTCATTGTATTGAAACAATTGGCTCTCCCATGCTCCAATTCTGTACTAATTCCATTGCATAGGCGCATAAATATGTTGTTTTATTTATTTTTTTAAGCAAATCTAAAAAAATATTTAAACAAACTTGTTTTGTTTGCGTACTTGATATATATTTGCAGTCTCAAATGAAAAGTAATATGCGAAGATTAAGTACAATACTCTTACTATTAGTATTATATACAGGGCTTAGGGCAGAGTCTCAAAAAATACGGATTGTAGCCACTACTACTTTTTTGGCGGATATGGTTAAAAATATTGCTGGAGACCATGCGGAAGTGGTTTCCCTGATGCCCATAGGGGGAGACCCTCATATTTATGAACCGATTCCAGAAGATGCGGATAAAATTTCAAAGGCAAACATCATTTTTAAAAATGGGCTTACCCTTGAGGGGTGGTTAGATGAGATGATTCGTTTTTCTGGAACCAAGGGGATTATCATAACGGTCTCCGATGGAATAAAGCCTATTACTAATGAAGCACACGCAGGTGCTTCTGACCCTCATGCTTGGATGAGTATCCCTAATGCAATAATATACATAGAAAATATTAAAAACACACTTGTTTCGGCAGACCCTAAACACACCGATTCTTACGAAAGTAATTACAAACGCTACAAAAATATTTTGGTTGATTTAGATAAGGAAATTAGAGAAAATGTATCAAAAATTCCACCAGAAAACAGAGTAATTATTACCTCTCATGATGCATTTCGGTATTTTGGGAATGAATATGGCTTTTCGGTAGAGTCGGTATTGGGGACTAGTACAGATTCTGATGTGAGAATCGAAGACATTAAGCACCTTACCCATATTCTAGACACAAAAAACATTCCTACTATCTTTGTGGAGTCCACGATTAATCCTAAGTTGATGCAGCAAATTGCGAGTGATAGAGGGATTAAGATAGGAGGAAAACTATTTGCAGATTCTCTGGGAGACCTTGAAAGCGGAGCGGATACTTATGTAGGTATGATTAGACATAACATGGGTGTAATTACAAAAGGGCTTACTGCTGTATTAAACAATACTCAAGAAGATGAAAAGGACTATCTATTTATTTCCCTTATTTTGGGAATATTTGCAACCACTTATGGGTTCGTGTCATACCGATTGAATCAATCCGGAAAAAGTGTAGGAGAGTGGGGCAATTTCAGTCTTGAAATAAACAATCTAACCGTTTCTTATGACAAAAAACCGGTATTTCATCAGGCTAGTCTAGTGCTTAACTCCGGATATGTTTACGGGCTGATTGGAGGGAATGGTTCTGGAAAGTCTACCCTAGTGAAGACCATTTGTGGGTTGATTCCTCAATACTCTGGAAAGATAACACTTAACGGGGAGAACCCCGATAATTTAAGAAAATATATTGCCTATATCCCTCAAAAAGAAGAGATAGATTGGGGTTTTCCGGCTACGGTTTTTGATATCGTGATGATGGGAAGATACCCTTATCGTAGGGTATTTGAACGATTTACAGACGAAGACCGCAAAAAAGCGATGGAGATGCTGGAAAAGATGGGGATTGCAGCATTAAAGCATAAACAAATTGGGACACTTTCCGGCGGACAACAGCAGCGGGTATTCATTGCGCGGGCGTTGTGTCAAGAGGCAGAGGTCTATATCATGGATGAACCCTTTGTAGGAGTAGATATTGTAACAGAAGAAAAAATCATGAGTATTGTAAAGTCGCTTGCAGAAGCCGGAAAGATGGTAGTAATTATCCATCACGATTTAGGAAAAGTGCCGCAGTATTTTGATAAATTGGTGATGATAAATCGCGGCATAATAGCCTCTGGAGATACAAAGGAGGTATTTACGCGAGAAAATATTCAGAAAACTTACGGAGGAAATTTAGTGTTTGGAGATTTATATGTTTAATGTTTTCCTTCTAAGATTGGTGCTTTTTTATATCGTGTGGGTTGATAGGATTTATAAGTAGTGAATAGTAAAAGTGAATAATACGATTAAATAATTAATAACCAATGTGTTAATCGGTAAATATTTTCTTAGTTTTTACGGATAAATACTTATAGGAAATTATAGTGATTAAGCGGAGATTATTTAATCAATTTAAATATTGATATTTAGAAAAATAATGGAACAACTTTTTATAATTTTACAAGAAGAATATGCCCTAAGAGCTTTAGCCGCTTCTGCTATGGTAGGAATCTTATGCGGAGTTTTAGGGTGTTTTTTAGTTTTAAGAAATATGGCATTAATTGGGGACGCACTCTCTCATGCAATTTTGCCGGGTGTAGTGGCCGGTTTCTGGATTGTAGGGCATAATGTAACCGGTTTCTTTATTGGTTCTGTCATTGCGGGCTTAATAGCGGCAGTATTAATTACCTGGATTCAGCGAAATGTTAAAACTAAAGAAGATGCCGCAATCGGGATTGTTTTTACCTCTATGTTTGCTGCTGGGGTTATTGGCATATCCAGAATTACGCGCCAACAAGGCGTACATTTGGATATGAAAGATTTCTTATTTGGGAATATACTCGGAATTTCCAATCAGGATTTGATGCTGACTTTTCTAATACTTTGCTTTACCCTAATTTGTGTCATTACGCTTTACCGCTATTTTTTTATTACTACTTTCGGTTCAGTAGTAGCCAACACGCTCGGCATATCAGGAAGTACAATGCACTACTTTCTGATGATACTTCTTTCATTTGCGGTGGTAGCCTCCTTGCAATCAGTAGGAGTAATTCTTGTGGTGGCAATGTTGATTACACCTGCCTCCACGGCTTACCTGCTTACACATCACCTAAAAAGCATGCTTATTATTGCGGCTTTGGTAGGATTAATCTCCACTGTTTCCGGCTTAATTTTGTCTATTCTTTGGGAGACTACTCCCGGTCCGGTAATGACCCTGACGGCAGCCTGCCTATATTTGTTTGCGGTCTTTTTTGCTCCCTCAAAGGGGATTGTCTCTCGATACCTTCAACGAAAATCCATCGTCAGGTAAAACACCGAAATTAGAATTATCTTTGCGCATTGAAAGAGGGCTCTTCGTCAGTAGCTCGGCTTTTATAATCTTTCGCAATACGAAAACCTATTGTGCTGCTCTTAGTAGAGGGAAGATATTTATTTCTATCTTCATTTCGGGTATATTCTATTTCTAAATTCCAGCTTCCTCCCCTTACCACACATTCTTTCCCTTTGTCGGGACCGTCCGGACTGTCTATTTCTAATTCTTCATAGTACTTTTCGCTATAC